>JAHEGP010000348.1 GCA_024645065.1 Cellvibrionales bacterium
AACCCCGGAGCGCATTTCACCATGAACTATAAAAAACTTGTTCTCTACCACTTTCCCGCCACGCGCTCCGCCCGGGCGCTTTGGGCGCTGCATGAAACCCTCGACGAGGGATTCGAGGTCGAATATTTGCAGCTCTACGCCGGCGAGCAATATGCCGAGGAATACCTGGCGAAAAACCCCAACCACAACGTACCGCTGCTCGAGATCACCCTGGACGATGGAACCGTGCACCGGATGCTGGAGAGTGTGGCGATGGTCCAGTGGCTGGTGGATGCTTTCCCGGACAAGCAGTTGTCACCGCCTGCAGACCTGTCCCTGGAGCGTGCAGACTATCTGCAGATGATGCATTTCGGTGGCAGCTGGATGGATATGATGTTGTGGCAAATCCGCATCCACGAGCATATTCTGCCGCCAGATCAGGTGGACCAGCGCACCATTCAACGCTACCGGGAAAAGTTTGTTAGCGAAGTCGAGCCCCAGCTAAAAACCCGGCTGCAAAGCGCACCCTATATTTGCGGCGAACAGTTTTGCGGTGCCGACATCGTGATTGGCCACAACCTAAGCTGGGCCCGCGGCTACCGCTTATGCCAGGATGACATCTTTCGCGACTACCTGTCACGCATCTCCAGGCGACCCGCTTTCGCGAAGGCTTTTGCGGATGCAAAAGCGTTTAATCCCCAGGCGCCGCAACATGACGGTACCAAAAAGTTTTCCGGTTGAGCAAGCGCAAAAAGGACTCGCCTTACCTTTGCGCGGGCCTTAGTTGCGAATCGATTTTTCGAAGTAGCCAAGAAACCGCAGCAGCGCGATCTTGCCGCCCTCGATGGCAAGATCGCCGCTGACGACGGCTGTCACCGGCGTGCGCAGTCCCGCGGCGATCTCTTTCCAGGTTTGTTCATCGGTGACGATGACTGAATTGGCGGCGGGCAATTGCCCTTCGCTGACCACGGCCACTCCGCGACGGATATGGACCCTGAAATGGCGATCGCTGTCGCGGAAGTGAAAGCCGATCACATCATCAATATCCAGGGTATCCTCGGCCTTGAGCAGCGGCGGCATGGCATGGATAAAATTGGCGATAGGCAGCGAGGCGAGGAAGTCGGGGTCGACCCCGGGGGATTTATTGACGGTCAGTTCCCCGCTCAGTTCCCGGGCCTGGGTGAAATAATAATGGCGCGCATTGGGATTGCTTTGCCTTTCGCCGAGGGCGCTTAGGGCTTTTGACCTGAGCGTCTGCGCCTCTGCCTGGCCCAACACCAGCAAATGGTCGGTCAGGTCGAGTACCCACTGGTAATCCTGCTGCTCAAGTGCTGCACGGGCCCGGGACAGAAGCTGCTCTTCGCCTCCGGCCAGTTGTGCCATGCGGGTCGCCTGCTGGCCTTCGTCCAGCGGTTGCAGGGTGCTGGGGTTGCCGTCGAACCAGCCCAGATAGCCGTTGAAGACAGAGCGCACCGACCAATCGACCTTGCCGTAGAACTCCTGCAGGTAGGGCTGTGATGCCAGGTGTTCGGGTAGCCTGACGCGCTTGACGATCTGGTCCGGCGTCAATCCCCTGTTCATATAGCGCACCGTCTGGTCATGGACAAACTGGATGGCATCCCGGTAGGCCCGCAGCGTGTCCTCGATGGCCTGTGCACCCGTGATGGGGCGGGTGTGGCTGGGCACCAGGAATTCCGGCTTGCGCTGGCGCATCTTGTCGAGGCTGCTGACCCACTGGGTGACGTCCCGGTAGGGGGTGCCGCGAATGGTATAGAGATTGGGGAAGGCTCGGTAAATATTGTCTCCGGGCAGCAGCACCCCTTTTTGCGGCAACCACACGAAGATCTGATCGCTGGTTTCCCCGGGGGCGTGCACCAGTTCGATATCGACGCCGGCGATGGTCAGCTTCAGCTCGTCACTGAAGGTCCGGGTAGGTGGCATTGCAAAGAGCCGGCTATCGCTGTCGATCCCCAGGAATGCGCCGATGCCATCATTCACCAGTTCGTCTTCCGGCAGGTAGTTACCGAACATTCGCATCGAGCGCAGGTGGATGATGGGGCGGACCACGTTGATCACCCGATCGATGTAATACTGGGTGGTGTCGTGGGCGTAGATCTCGACCTCGTCCTCGCCCGCTGCAGCGAAGGCGGCTGAGCCAAACACATGGTCGGTATGGTTGTGGGTGTAGATGATGGCCTTCACCGGCTTGGCGCTGATCTGGCGAAACGCCGCCAGCACTTCCTCACCCTGCTGCACCGACTCCATGGTGTCGACGATTATCAGTCCGTCGTCACCCTCGATCATGATCGAGTTGGCGAGCCCGAAGCCGATGGCCACATAGACGCCGTCCGTGACCCGCTCGACACCCCGGGTGAAACCGGCATTTAGCGCTTTCAGCTCAGCCGGGGTATTGACTGCTTCGCTCACCGGAGTGGTTTTGTCTCCGCAGGCTGTCAGTAGCAGGGTGACCAGCAGGAGGGAGGTTAGGCGCATGGCGGGCTCCTGAAAAATTATTGATTGCGGTGTTGTGGGCGTCGTCGATAAGGTGACCCCCAGGCTGGCGGTCCGGCGGTCCGGCGCCCGGCAACCCGGCCCGGGGGATCAGGCGGCGGCTTCGGTTTCGCTGCGCTGCCAGTTTTGCA
>JAHEGP010000349.1 GCA_024645065.1 Cellvibrionales bacterium
TTGGGATTTTTCGAGAAACCGGGCAGGGTCTCGCAGTTCACCCAAAGGGTGCGCAGAAGTGGGCATTTTTTCGCTTTCATATCAAGCTCTTATTGATTATCGAAGCGGTCAACTGCGGAATCCAGGTTGAACAACAGGAGCACCTTCGATGCACGACACGGTCAAAGACTATTACGGCAAACACTTGCAATCTTCAGCGGATCTGAAAACCGACGCCTGCTGCGATCTCGATCAGGTGCCGGCCTGGCTCAAACCGCTGTTGGCCAATATCCACCCGGAAGTGACATCGCGTTACTACGGCTGCGGCCTCGTCTGCCCCACTGAACTTCGCGGTTGCAGGATACTGGACCTGGGTAGTGGCGCCGGGCGTGATGTCTTTGCATTGGCCCAACTCGTTGGCGCTGAGGGCGAGGTCGTCGGTGTCGATATGACCGACGAGCAACTGGCCGTAGCCGAGCAATACCGGGAACACCATGCCACAACCTTTGGTTACAGCAATGTGCGCTTCCTCAAGGGCTATATCGAAAGGCTCGATGCGCTGGGATTGGCAGAGAACAGCTTCGACGTGGTGGTATCCAACTGTGTGATCAATCTTGCAACCGACAAGGACGCTGTGCTGGCCGGGGTCAGGCGCCTGTTGAAACCGGGCGGGGAGTTTTACTTTGCCGACGTCTATGCCGATCGACGCATACCCGCCGGGCTGAAAAATGACCCGGTGCTCTACGGCGAGTGCCTCGGCGGCGCCCTCTACTGGAACGACTTTCTCAACCTGGCCAGACGCCAGGGGTTTGCCGACCCACGCCTGGTTGAGCATCGAGCCCTGGCAATTACCCATGCCGAACTGGAAGCCAGATTGGGCGACATCAGGTTTTACTCGGCCACCTATCGCTTGTTCAAGCTGGATCGGCTGGAGCCTTCTGGCGAGGACTATGGCCAGGCGGTCATCTATCGGGGCAGCATCGCCGAGCAGCCCCAATCGTTCCAGTTCGACGCTGAACATCGCTTCCAGGCCGGCCAGAAAACCCCGGTGTGCGGCAACACCTGGCGCATGCTCCATGACTCACGCTTCGCAGCTCACTTCGAGTTTAGCGGTGACTATTCCGACCACCGTGGGCTGTTCAATAATGCCGGCAAAAAGATCCCGTTTGCAGCCCGTGGCAGCCTGGATAGCGGCAAATCAGGATGTTGCTAAACGGAGCACAGGATGAAAAACAAGGCCATGCAATCGCGCCTCAAGGCCGAGGTAATGGAATTTATCCACTGCCACAAAAGCCTGCAGTTGGCGAGCAACGACGCGGACGGCGCCCCCCACGCGTCCTACGCCCCCTTTGCTGTCGGCGACAACTGCCTCTACGTGCTCCTGAGCGAACTCGCGAGCCACGGCGTGAACCTGCAGCGGGATGCGCGTGCCTCGGTATTGATTATCGAGGATGAAGCAACAGCCGCCAATATGTTTGCCCGTGTCAGGGTCAACTACTCGATGAGGGCTGAACAGGTGCAGCGTGACTCCGCGACCTGGCAAGCGGGCATCGCTTCTTTGGTGGATCGCTTCGGTGAGTTCCCCGGTCAATTGACCCAGCTTCAGGATTTCAGCTTATTCCGCCTGGTGCCAACCGGAGGCCGTTATATCAAAGGCTTTGGTCGTGCCTACAAGCTGCCGGGGAACACCCTGGCCGGCGACGACCTGCAGCACCTGAACCGGAGCTGACATCTGGCGGGAAATCTAATATTTATTATATATATCATACACCTATAGTTTTTTATTAATGTATCTTATATTTACCTGTTAGCGCCTGATTTCAATGACTGCTTAACCGTAGCCGCGCCGGCTGCTCCCCATATCCCATAGGCACCGGGCCCGGGGTGGAAACCGTCGGTCGCCATCGCCGATAGATCGAAGGGAAAGTCGAACGGCAGATGAATGGCGCCATGTTCAGCCGCCACCCGGGCGCCTGCGTTGCTGAAGGCCGCCGCACGATCACCCAGGAAACCGCGCAAGGGCTGTGGCAGCACGGGAAAGTGCTGCATGGGTGGCAATCCGGATATCACCAGCAGCGGCTTGGAATAACGGCGTTTTAAAGTGCTTAGCAAGCGACCTTGCTCGCGCGCGAATCGGCTGGTACTGCACATGGCGGTAAGGTCGTTGACGCCGAGTGCAGTGAACACCACATCGAAAACCTGTGGCTCGATGGCGTCCAACCAGCCCAGCGCATCGGCGGTGCGGGCACCGGTGCGGGCCACCAGTCGATACTCGACACGATAGTCTTTGCCCAGGTGTCGCAGGATTTGGCCCAACAGAGCCTGTGACTGGTGTGCCGCGCCAACACCCGCGGCCGATGAGTCACCGAGCACCAATAACCTGAGGAGCGGACCGGAACCATGGGTGCCCGTTCGCGGGCCGGGAGGCTCCGGCAAGGTGGGCGTATTCGCGCGTACAGAGCGGCCCTGGGCGAGGAGAATGGGCCCAAGCACCGCTGTAGTCAGTAGATGTCTCAAGGCCTGATACCATGAATGCCTGCGATTCGATTGGAGCGGTATGATAACGGCTTACTGAAGGGCGCTAAAGCGATATCGTCTGGGCTGGCCTCTATTTAACATAATATACATTATGCGCAATTG
>JAHEGP010000136.1 GCA_024645065.1 Cellvibrionales bacterium
GCAAAGATTGTGGCTGGGCCGGTTCTCTGTACTGGCAATGGCGCTGCTGGCACTCTGGCTCGCAGGGGATCCGGGCGCCGCGGTGCTCGACCTGGTTGGCTATGCCTGGGCGGGTTTTGGCGCCAGCATCGGGCCTGCACTACTGGTATCCCTGTACCTGCCCCGGGTCCGCGGTATCACCCTGTTGGCCGGGATGGTGACCGGGGGAATAACGGTTATATTATGGCGAAAGGGAAGCGGCGGCTGGTTTGAGCTTTACGAAATGGTCCCGGGTATCCTGGCATCCCTGCTGGCTATGCTGCTGGTCGCCAGGTTGTCGCGCAGGCCGGCGCATGCAGTATCGTAGCGTTGCCTCGCTGCGTCTTGGGCCAGCTTGCCAAAGCGATACAGCTATGGTGCAAGCGTGTCTGTTTCCCGGTCTGCATTCTTACGGGGGATCGCAACTGTATCCGTAACTACACCCGCTACAGCGGTATCTGCAACTACACCCGCAACTGTATCCGCTACAGCGGTATCTGCAACTACAACTACAACTACTACAACTACTACAACTACTACAACTACTACAACTACTACAACTACAACAATTCTATAGCTACCGCCAGCGCTTCGCCGCCACCGATACAAAGCGACGCTACCCCCCGTTGCTTGCCATGCTGCTGCAGCGCGTACATCAGCGACACAATGATGCGCGAACCGGTGGAGCCGATGGGATGCCCCTGGGCGCAGGCACCGCCGTGAATATTGACCCTGGCGTGATCCAGTCCCAGATCCTCGATTGCTAACATTGTCACCATGGCGAAGGCTTCATTGATTTCAAACAGGTCGACATCGGAGCTCCTCCAACCCGCCTTTTCAAGTACCTTGCCGATGGCATTTACCGGTGCTGTGGTGAATAGCGACGGCTCCTGGGAGTGACGTGCATGGGCAACGATTTTCGCCATCGGCTGCAACTCGCGCCGGCTGGCTTCCGCGGCGCTCATCATCAGCAGTGCGGAGGCGCCATCGGAGATCGAGCTGGCATTGGCCGCAGTGATGGTGCCGTCCGCGCTAAAGGCAGGGCGCAGCTGGGGAATCTTTTCGATTTTGGCTTTGAAAGGCTGTTCATCGTCGGCCACCACGGTGTCGCCACTGCGGCCGCGGACAGTGACGGCGGCGATTTCCGCCACGAGCAGGCCTCTTTCGATGGCGCTTTTGGCCCGGCTCAGGGATTCCAGTGCAAAGGCATCCATGTGTTCACGGGTCATACCCCGCTGGTCAGCAGTTTCCTGGGCGAAGCTACCCATGGCGCGAGCGGTATACGCGTCCTCCAGGCCGTCGAGAAACATGTGGTCGAAAACCTGCTTGTGGCCAGTACCCAGGCCGGAGCGGGCCCTTGGCAGTATATGTGGGGCGTTGGACATACTTTCCATGCCGCCGGCAATGACCACGCGGTCAGTACCGGCGACAATCTGATTGTGTCCAAAGATCACCGCCTGCATGCCGGAGCCACAAACCTTGTTGAGGGTCACGCAGCCGGTGCTGGTGGGTAATCCGGCTCCAAGGGCTGCTTGCCGGGCCGGGGCCTGTTTGAGACCCGCGGGCAAAACGCAGCCCATGAATACTTCATCCACATCCCCGGCAGCTACCTGGCTGCGCTTGAGTGTCTCGGCGATGGCTATGCTGCCCAACTCGGTAGCGCTCAGGGTGCTAAGGCTGCCCATTAGCCCACCCATGGGGGTGCGGGCGCCGGCAATAATGACAACGGAATTGGTAGCGGAAGCGGCTGCGGACATCAATGATTCCCCGTGGTGACCTGCAAAAATGAGGCGCAATTTTAGCGGCCGGGCCTGTCCCTTGACAACAGCTGCCGATGGCTTTGCCGATCCCTTTGGCCTGGCGCTGAAGGCAGCTCAGGTGACAGCAAGGCAGCTACTTCAGCCGGGCCTGAATAATTTCCCCCTCACGGATCTGCGGTAGTCCGACGGAGACTGTGCCATCGTGCGCCGGAAACGGGTCGAGAAATGCCCGGCGTCTGGATAACCAACGCGGTAGCCGACTTCGGCTATCGAGAGGTTACTGTCGCGCAACAAGTCCCGTGCTTGCTGCAATCGCAACTGCTGCAGGTATTCACCGGGAGGTACACCCAGGGCCTGTTTGAAGCGACGGTTAAAGCTGCGTTGGCTCATGCCGAAGCGTTGCGCAAGGCTGGCGAAGTCGATCGATTGATCAAGTTGCTGCTGCAGCCATTGCTCCGCGTCGGCAATCGCCTCGTCGTGATGGAGATTCACCTCCCCCTCGAAGAATCCGGTATCGCGAAAAGGGCGGCGTATCTCGGGGGAGAATTGCGCCTCAACCTGGCGCGCGATGTCGGCGTTGTAAAATTGTTCGATAAAGTATCCGGTAAGGTCGGCCACCGCGTTGATGCTACCGGCGCAATAGAGGTTGCCTGCCCGGGTAATCAGGTGTCGCCGCTTGACCTGAATGGTCGGGTAGCGTTGCAGGAACTGGTCACTGTAAAACCAGTGGGTGGTTGCCGGCTTGGCGTGTAACAGGCCTGCCTCCGCCAGCAAATACGAGCCGGTGCCAACCGCACAAAGCAGGCGTTGGTCGCTGGCCAGTTGTTGTAACAGGGGGAGGGCGCTGGATTGCCGGGACAGAACCGGTAGTGGGTTGCGCCAGATGGCAGGAAGGTAAAGCAAGTCCACGTCCTGGAGGTGATTGAAGGTATGGGTGGGCCGCAACTGCATGCCAGCACCGGCGGCGACGCTGGTGCCCGTGAGGCTGGCCATGCGGATTTTCAGCTGCTTGCCCCCAAGCCGTTGGCCCCGGGCGCGGTCATCGGCAGCCTGCAGCATCTCGGCTGGCAGGGCAATACTGCTGAGAATGAGCTGCGGATAGAGCATAAAACCGACGGTCAACATGGCGACTCACTGTGTGGCTATAATGCGAAAGTTTGTGACTATAGCATTAAAGTTACAAGTGGCCAGAGTTTCTACACTGCCAGGCTTCCCTGTTGCGATCTCGACGGTGCTACAGCATTTTTTTCAGTGTTTTCCTTGGCGGGCTAGTATGGCAAGAATTCCGGTGATTACAGGTTTTGGTGGTGTCAACGCGGCTGGCCGCAGCTCGGGACACCATGGTTACCGGCGCACGGTTATCGATGCTCTCGACAGTGAAACCGCGCTACAAACCTGGCGCAGCCTCGGTGGCCTGATGAACCGCGACGCTGCTCTGGATGCCGATGAGCGGCGATACAGAGCCGACCACACGCTGATAAGACGCCTTGAAGATCGATACTTCGACCCTTCCTCGGTGGCCTGGAACCGGCGGGTTAAACTGGAGCCCTGCAATGGCCTGACGAGCTTTACTATGGCCCGGCGCAATCTGCCCGAGGTGCTGCCCGCAGGCTGGAGCGTGCGCGAGCTCGACAGGCTCAGGGTGCAGATCGACCTGACCGGCGCCACCGAACTTTACATGACCGATCACCACCCGCTGGAGGTGAGTGCTGCCGGGCAGTTGCCCACCGGCTTTGAGCCGGGCCAGCTATACCAGAGTCGCAACCACCCCCGCGGTTTGCAGTTGTCTGTCTATGGCGCCAGCGATGCACTGGGACAAATGGGCCTGGACTGGGATGCTGTCAGCGCCCGTGTTCCGCCCACTCAAATCAGCGTTTACGCCGGCAGCGCAATGAGCCAGCTCGACGACAACAGTAATGGCGGGCTGATCGCATCCCGTTACCTGGGCAAGCGGGTCTCTTCCAAGCAGCTAGCCCTGGGCCTTGCGGATATGCCTGCGGACTTCGTCAATGCCTACGTGCTGGGCAACCTTGGCGCTACCGGCTTGAATATGGGAGCCTGCGCTACCTACCTCTACAACATGAACCAGGCCGTCAGTGATATTCGTGAGGGGCGGGCGCGCATAGCGGTGATCGGTGCTGCCGAGGCGCCGCTGGTGCCGGAAATTTTTGATGGCTACGCTACCATGCGAGCGCTGGCTAGCGACCAGTGCTTGCTGGAACTGGATAAACACCTGGGCCTGACCGAACCCGATTGGCGGCGAGCCTGTCGCCCGTTTGCCGACAATTGCGGTTTCACCCTGGCCGAGGGTGTTCAGTTCGCCGTCCTGATGGATGATGAGCTGGCGCTGGAGTTGGGAGCCCAAATCTATGGCTCGGTTGCCGGAGTGTACGTCAATGCCGACGGCTATAAAAAATCGATTTCGGCGCCGGGTATTGGCAACTACCTGACATTTTCCCGGGCAGTCGCGGTGGCGCGCAGTATCGTCGGCGAGCAAGCGATTCGCAGCAACAGCTTTGTCCAGGCCCACGGTACCGGGACCCCGGCGAACCGCCGTACCGAGTCACATATCTTTAATGAGACAGCGCGCGCCTTTGGTGTCGAAAAGTGGCCGGTCGCAGCGATCAAGTGCTACCTGGGCCATACCATGGCCGTTGCCGCGGGCGACCAGTTGGCCAGTACCATGGGAATATTCGAATACGGTATCATTCCCGGCATCGCTACCATCGACAAGGTAGCGGAGGATGTCGCCGGCTCCAACTTGTGCTTTTCATCCGCTCACCGGTGCTATGAGTCGGAGCAGTTGGAGGTGGCATTTCTCAATGCCAAGGGCTTTGGGGGTAATAACGCCACCGCCGCTATCCTCGCCCCGCACATTACCCGGCAATTGCTGCACAACAAGCATGGAGCGAAAACAATCCGCGCCTGGCAGCAGCGGCTCGAGCCAACCCTGCAGCGCTGCGCCGACTATGACGAATCTGCCAGTGATGGCACGTCATCAGTGGTTTATCGCTTCGACAACGAGGTGCGGGACCAGCAGCATGTGCATATCGATGCCCACAGCCTGCGGATCGATGGTTATTCGGAAGCTGTTTCGCTGGATATCGAGAACCCGTTCGGGGTTGAGCTGTGAAATGCAGCCGGCGCTTGCCTGGCCCGGAATAAATCGAGTAAGGTTTGGTGCAAATTCGGAGTGCTGCATGACAAACCAGATAAGCGTCAGCGAGACTATCAGCCTGCCCCTGCACGACGCCTGGGAAAAGCTGCGCGACTTGTCGCTGGCGGGCAACTATGTGCCGGGAGTGGTGAAAGTCGAAATCAGCACCGCCCGGCTTGAAGGAGTTGGCGCCAGCCGCAAGATTTACCAGTCAGACAGTCGCTGGATCGATGAAACCGTGGAAGAATGGCAGGACGGCGAGGGGTTTCTGCTGCGCCTGCACCAGGGTAACAAGCCCGCTCTGCCCTTTAAAAAAGCGTGGTTTCGTTACCACATCGAACCCCGGGATTCCGAACACACACTGGTTACCGCCATTCTCATCTATGAGTGGCCCCTGGGTATTCTGGGCTGGCTGGCAGACCGGGTGGTTTTACGGCGCATTTTGCGGGGCATGATCACGGATGTTGTTCACAGTATGAAGCTCTATTACGAGTCGGGACGTGCCACTACCCCTGAAAGTCTCCAGCAATACAAGGCGAGGCAACGATGAAATCTTTACTGCTGGCCAAGATTGGTCTGGTCGTTTTCATACTGGTACTGTCACTCGTTGTGCTGGCATGGGTGCCGATGCCGGGTCAGTCGCAAACCCGGGCCAGCGTGTCGCTGTTGCTCGAGCAGTCCCCCGAGCGCGTCTGGCAACTGGTCAGTGAATTGGACCAGGCAGCTAAATACCTGCCGGATGTAGAGCGGGTCGAAATGCTCACCGCTGCCAATGGCGGCAAGGGCGCCAGTCGCCGCTTGCACCTGTCAGGGGGTGAGCAGGTGGATGAAACCGTCACCGATTGGCGCGAGGGCACGGATATCGCGCTGCAGGTCCAGCGTGAGCAGAAGCCTCCGTTTCCCTTTGCCGACGTCAGTTTCGAATATAATCTGAAGGGGCTTTCTGCCGACGCGACCGCGGTCCACCTCAGTCTGGTGTATGAGCCGCGATTTGGCTTGCTCGGGCAGGTACTGGATGGCCTGCTGCTCGAAAGTCGGGCCGAGAAAAAACTGATGACCGTAGCAACAGCGTTAAAGCAGTACAGCGACCGCAATGGTGGGCGATGAGGATATCACTATGCCGATGAGCGCGATGGATGCCCTGCTGGGCAGGAACTCCGCGACCCATTTAAGCGATCCCGCGCCCCGGGGTGAAGACCTGCAAATGCTGTTGCGGGCGGGCCTGCGGGCGCCGGATCACGCCCGGCTCAAACCCTGGCGATTCCTGGTGGTGGAGGGGCAGGGAAGGCTTGCACTGGGGGACGTATTTGCCCAGGTTGCGCTGGCGGACAACCCGGCCATGGACGCCGCTGCCCTCGATAAACTGCGGAAAAAGCCGCTGCGGGCGCCCCTCATCGTGATCGTTGTCGCGCGTTTGCAGGAGCATCCCAAGGTTCCTGAGGTAGAGCAACTGCTGTCTGCCGGATGTGCCGCCCATGGTATCCTGCTTGCGGCACACGCCATGGGCTATGCTGGCATCTGGCGTACCGGCTCGATGGCATTTCATCCAGGTGTGTATCGATCGCTGGGCATGAAGCCTAAGGAAAAAATCGTGGGGTTTCTTTATCTTGGTACCCGCGAGGGCGAGGCCCGGGTGCTGCCCCGCTACGAGGTTTGCGATTTTGTCGAGTATTGGGGTTGATATCGACGCTCTTACTCCCGGAACACTCATTTGAATTTGGAGCATCTGGTTTATGGCGCCACCTGTTTTTGAAACCCTGCTACTCGAAGTCCAGAATCATGTCGCTACGGTTTGGTTAAATCGTCCGGAAAAGGCCAACGCCATGAACAGCCCGATGTGGGGTGAGTTGCAGTCCTGCTTCGAGTGGCTCGATAGTGAACCCGAAGTGCGGGCAGTGATCCTGGCGGCCAGGGGCAAGTATTTTTGTGCCGGCATAGATCTGGCGATGTTTGCCGATCTTGCTCCAGATGAGGGTGCCGACCCGGCGCGGCAGTCTGAAAAGTTTCGCCTGGTGGTCAAGCGCCTGCAGGACAATTTGACCTCCATCGAGCGCTGCCGCAAACCGGTGCTGGCGGCGATCCACGGCCTGTGTTACGGCGGAGGCGTCGATATTATTGCCTGTTGCGATATGCGCTATGCCAGTGAACAAGCGGTGTTCTCGATCAAGGAGATTGATGTCGGCATGACTGCCGATGTCGGTTCACTCCAGCGCCTGCCGCATTTAGTACCCCAGGGTATTGTCCGTGAATTGGCCTACACGGGGCGCCAGGTCGATGCCGCGGAGAGCTATGAGATCGGCCTGGTCAATCGAGTGTACCCGGATGCCGATGCGCTGATGGACGGAGTGAGGGGGGTGGCCGCAGCGATAGCCGCGCGCTCTCCGATCTCGATTCGGGGTGTCAAGGCAACCCTGCTTTACGCCCGTGATCATTCGGTGGCAGACGGACTCGACTACATCGCGACCTGGAATGCCGCCATGATGAGTCAGCGCGATATCATGGCCGCGATCGCGGGTGCCAGCGGCGAGTCCCCGGAGTTCGAAAACTAGCTATCGCAGGTGGCTGCAATCGTACATGAGCAGCCGGGGCAAGGCGCCAGCCCGTACCCGCTTTAACCTAGAAACCGCAGTTGGGCGCGGAATCGTCGGCAGATCCCCCAGTGGCAGGCAAGCCTCACTCGCCGGCCCAAAGGGTGCGCAGAAGAGCCTGTTTTTTTGCGTAAATGTCAGACCCTTGATGATTGCCAAAGATTGCGACTGCGGTTTCCGGGTTTAAGCAGGCAAATACCTCTCTCCCTATCTCTGACGGGGCAGCTGTGACTGTTCCCTACCGAAAAACACGTCCCCCCGGGCGGCTCTCCAGGGCGGCCTCTCGTCTTCTGTAATTGTCTGTTTTCGAAAGGAATTTTGGCGGTTTTGCCGTGATTTATCTGTTGTTGTGATCAGCCTCACAAAGCCGATCAGCCATATTTATGCTTTGTAAGCAGCTGGGCTATTTTTTAGCTAACAATGGCTATAGCACCGCTGCGGGTCGGCAAGGTCTTTTACGGCGCAGTGACAACAACGAGGAATGATTATGAAAAAAGCATTACTGACTACCGCTGCGGTTGCGGCGCTGGCGGCTTCGCAAACGGGCCTTGCGGCGTGTGATATGTCGGCGGGCGGCCCCAACGCCACGTCGGCTTCCTGTGACTCCACGGTCACCCTTAAGCTCGACGAGATGGTGGTACTGAAAGGGCTGGATGACTATGACTTCAGCGATCCCGGTGCCGCTGGTTGGGACGGCACCGACCAGGGTAAGGCGGCCATCCCGGGTAGCTTCTGCGTGGGCACCAACAATGGCTCCGGCAGCGTCAGTTTGACGGTTGCCTCTAGCAATGATTTTGAGGTGCAG
>JAHEGP010000137.1 GCA_024645065.1 Cellvibrionales bacterium
AGGCGGTCGTATTCGCCCGGCAGATCCGTCCTGCCCTGGTAATCCTGTTGCAACATGGGGTAATCCAGGGATTGACGGTCAAGGTAGAGGCAGCTAACCGGCTGCCCAAAGGCCAGATCGGGACCAAACTGCAGCCGCAGGCTGCTGCTATCCGCCGGCTGAGGGTAGGTGAAATGCGCCCTTCGCACAGGGATAGGCAGGACACAAAGAGAGTTGACGATCGCCGCCGAGGCCGCCAGCATTTCATCGCTGAGGTAGCGCTGCCGACCCGACCCGGGCAGCAGCGGCTGCCACTGCAGCCGGATGAACTCCCCTTCGGGCCGCACCCGCATTTCGCCCAGGTCGCCACGCAGCTTGAGCACACTGGGCATCAGGTTGAGGTAATCACGAAATCGCTGGCACACCGACCCCATGTACAACTGCAGGTTCATGCCCTTGAGGTAGATGATCCTTCCGACAATCAGGCCAATATCCGGGTTTTGAGTGAGTTGCTCGGCGTGGGTATAGAGGGAAAAAAAGCGCTCCACCGGGATTCGGGCGTCCGGCTGGTGCAGCAGCGAGGGATCGATATCTGCCAGCTCAAGCAGTGATCCGGCATCGGCACCGAGTTGCTCTGCTGCCTGCACTACGGCGTGGACCGGGGCGGCAAATACGGTCCAACTGGCGTCGCTCGGCACGATGTCAGCTTCGGGTCGCCCCGGCTGCGCTTCGCCCGGATTTGGCCCTGGGCTTGCTGGCGGTGCGTGGTTTCGCTGCGGCCTTTTTGCGACGGGGTTTGGACGCAGCTCGCCTCTCTGCGAGGGCGGCAGCTTTGAGCTCATCGAAGCTTTCGCGCAGGCACTGTGAATAAAATGCCGGATCGGGCATCATCTCCCGGCAGCAAACAAAGGAGATGGCAAACTCACCGCAATAACTCGTAATTGCGTGAAACAAACCGGTGCCATCCATGATGGGACCGGCACCCAGATTACTCAACAGCCTGGCGCCGGTAAAATACAGCGGCTCCTGGGGGCCGGGTACATTGGTGACGACGCAGTTGTAAATGGGCTTGATATGGTTGGCCAGGCCGAGGCTACTGGCCAAACGCGCTGCGGATGCGGTCAATGTAGAAGGCACAAAGCGAGTGTAGTCGGTCATGGTTTTGGCGCCGATGGCATTAGTCAGCTCCTTGGCGTCGCGGGTACCTTCATTGACCGCTTTCAGGCGTTGCAGCGCATCCTCGATATCACTGCGAACATTGACCGTCATTTGCGACACCATGTTACCCCCGGTGCCTTTCTTATCTTCTGTCCTGATATTGATTGGCGCCATCGCCGCCAGGGATTTTTCCGGCAACTCGTCTTTTGCCTTCAGGTATTTATGCAGCGCACCGCCGCAGATAGACAACGCCACATCGTTAACCGTTGCCGGTGGCACGGCGTTCTTTATCGCGCGAACAGCAGCAAAATCGAAGGTCTCGGCGCCAAACACCCGGTGCGGGCTGACCGTGCGATTGAACCGGGTTCGCGGCAGATTGCTGACCCGACGCAGTCGCCCGGACGTCATCCCCGCAGCGAGCCTGGCCACGCCGGGAACAGTGTGGCGCGCAACATCAACAAAACGGAAGGGTTGTTTCAAGGTGTTGACCTGGGCGCGCAGTAATAGCTCAATGTTGCCGGGCGTGCGATCAACCATCGGCTCCACGGTTTCCTGCTGCGCTTGCCAGTCGGGGTGCAAGTCGTGCAGTGCAGCGGTCAGTTCATTGCCGGACGCGCCATCCACGGCGGCATGATGGACTTTGGTGAGCACGGCAAAGCACCCTCGGGGATAGCCCTCGACCTTATCCAGACCTTCAATGACGTACATTTCCCAGAGGGGGCGTTTGCGGTCAAGCGGCCTGGAATGGAGTCTCGCTATCAGGATACACAGCTGGCGCCAATCCCCGGGTTGGGGCAGGGCCAGATGGCGTATGTGAAATTCGACGTCAAAGTCGCCCCCTCGCTTCCAGTAGGGGTGATCCCAACGCAGGGGCACGGTTTGCAGGGTACTGCACATGGCCGGGATGCGCAGGGCGCGCAGCCGCACGTTTTCGACAATCTGCTTGAAGCGGACCTTACCGCCTTCGGCCGTCGATGGGTCGTAGATACCGAGGCCCGATATATGCATGGGCATAGTGGCTGTTTCGAGGTAAAGAAAAGAGGCATCGAGCCCGGTCAATTGCTGCATTTCATACCTTCCTGTTTACCCTGGGGTCCAGGGTTGAATGCTTGTCTCAGCCGGCCTGCAATTTCCGCGACAAACAATAGCGATGCTCAGCCAGGCAAGCCCCACGGTGCCATAGTAACGAAAGTCAATTGACATTGGCAGACGCCGAGTCCCGGTATACCGGTCCCGGATGATCAGCCGCCGCGTCAAGATGGTCGCCAATCAGCTGGACAAAGCGGGGCATCAGCTGTTGCGGAAAATCATGCCCCATGCCGTCAATCAGTTCCAGCCTTGCGCCACTGATGTACCTCGCGGTGTCTATCCCTCCCTCCACTGGCACCAACAGGTCCTCCCTGCCGTGAATCACCAGACTGGGGGCAGTGATTTTTTTCAGCGTCTCGACCCGGTCACCGCTGGCGGCAATCGCCGCCATGTGTCGCAGATAACCCGCCGGATAGTAAGATCGGCGGGAACTGGCGATCACCCTGGCCCTGAGTTCCTCGTCGCTCGGCTGGAAGGCCGGACTACCTATCAGGCGCAGGGTATGCATGGAATGCTCCAGCAGCGCCTGCCGATTATTACCACGGGGTCTTCGGAGCAACTGCCGGGCCACTTTTATATCGGGTGATGGCAATGACTTGTGGCCGCTGGTGGACATGATGGAGACCAGTGACAGCGCGCGTCCCGGATGCTCTCCCGCGACCAATTGGGCAATCATCCCACCCATTGATGCGCCAACGACATGGGCTCGCGCTATGTCCAGTGAGTCGAGCAAGCCCACCGCATCCAGGGCCATATCGTGCAAGGTGTAGGGAACCTCGAGATCCCAGTTAAACCGCTGGTAGGCGAGCAGTTTCAAAATAGCGGGGGCCCTGCTCCCCTCCAGCTTCTGGGACAGGCCTATGTCTCGATTATCGAAGCGAATCACGCGGTAGCCGCGCTCCGCCAGTCCCCGGCAAAGGGACTCGGGCCAGGCTATCATTTGCGTGCCCAGCCCCATGATTAGCAGAACCGCGGGTTTCTCCGGGTCGCCGAACTCTTCGTAAGCCAGACGAATGCCGTTGGCCTCAATATATTGCTCTGACATATTGCGTCCTCATACTGGTATGTATTATCAGGGCCGTCCCGGGCTCTGACAAACCCTCTCCCTCGAGCCCCGGCGCCGGTTGTCAGGGTGGGCGCGAAAGACCGGTGATAAGCTCAGTAGCCAGCGCCTGTTGCGATCACCCCGCATTTTGACTTGGCAGTGTGGGGTCTGCCATGACATGCTATGTCCGGTTCAGGTCACTAAGGCCAAACTACCATGCAAACCACGCAGAGCCTCCATGCCCGGGACCGGTAACAACCTGGCCTTTGGCCGATTTCTCAAATTCTGGCGCGGGGTACATGGCCTCAGCCAGGAAGAGTTGGCCCACCGCATCGACAGCTCGCCACGGCATATCAGCCGCATGGAAAACGGCAGCAGCCGGCCCAGCGAGACGCTGGTCCTGGCTATCACCGAGGCGCTGCAGCTGGGGAAACGCGACAGCAATCAGTTACTGCTTGCTGCCGGCTATATACCGGTTGAGGAAAAACTCGATTTTGGCGCTTCCCAACTCAAATGGCTGCGCAAGGCCATGACGCTGACCCTGCGGGCGCTTGACCCCTACCCCACCACACTGACTGACAGTTCAACCAACTTCCTGATGGTCAACAAGGGCTGGGTCGGATTTTTCCTCAAGACAGTGCCCCAAGCCGTACTGGATACCTTCACCAACCAGTATGATTTTCTTTTCAGTCGAAGAGGCGCCGGCACGATCATCAGTAGCTGGGAGGATACCCTCGCAGTGATACTGATGTCGTTGCAACAACAGGCATTATTCACCAACGACCCCGCCGATGAGGCGATCTTCAACAAGCTGGCATCTCACCCCAACGTACCCCCGGACTGGCAACAGCGATCCGCAAGAATCGAACCCATGGCCAGTTTCCGGGTCCAGATTGAGCTGGAAGGCCGCCTGCAAAAATTCTTCAGTGTCAATCGCATGGTGGACCCGCTCGGGCCTACGGTGCTGGGGGTGAGGCCGCACTTTATTATCAACACGCTTTACCCGGAGGACGAGAGCCTGGATTTATCCGGCCTGACAGCAGGCGATTTGCAGCACCCGCTACTGTTTTACTAAGGGTTGTTCTACAAACGGTTCGTTTTATTGCGGCGTCGGCCGTCCCATGCCCGGGCAGCGACCACCGGCCAGGCGCCGTAGCTTGGTGTTGGGACTGCTTTTAAGAGCTGGGAAAGCAGGTTCGGGAAGGCGGGTTAGGGTATTGCGATCTGAAAAAGCGCCCGGCAGAAATCCGCCAGGCGCCTCGGTAATCTATACAGACGGGATGCGAATGACCTGACCGACAAAGATCTTGTCGGGATCGACGATCACTTCCCGATTGGCTTCAAAGATCTCGGGGTAGCGCATAGGATCACCGAGGAACTTGGCCGCCAGTTTGGACAGGGTATCGCCCGATTCGATGGTGTAAAACAGTGGCTCTGCCTCGGCGCCGGCTGCAGCCTCTGGAGCAGCTGCTGCGGCTTGCGCCTGGGCAACCGTAATACCGTCTGCGTCAACCGCTGACACCCCAGCCATGTTGCCAGCCATCAGGATTGCCTTCTCCTTGGCTTCGTTTGACGAGCAAGAGCCCGACAAACATGCCGTGCCGTCATCGTAGGTCACTGCCAGGCCGTCGACGCCCGGGTTATTCGCTTCGATATTGGCCTTGATCTTTTCCGCGGCGTCATCGTCGCCACTGCCGAAAATCTTGTTGCCGATGTCACCAACAAAACTGAACAATCCCATTTTTTTCTCCTTTGCGGTTTGTCATGGTCAGTACGCCCCTAGCGGCGCCAGCGGCCACTATAGCAAGATAAAGGGACCTGCGTCAGCGCTTTTTATATTGCCTGAGTTGCCCGAGCCAGAACCGGGAAAAACTGCGCCCGAGTTCATTCCCACCAGGGATAAAATGCCGGCATATCCCGGGAGACCGTATCGCTGTAGTCCGCCGGCCGCTTGTCGAGAAAGGACTGCACACCTTCCTTACCGCCGAGCATGCTGCTGTAAAACATCGCCAGGGAATCCACCTTGTGGGCCTCGATGGGATGGGGCTGGGCCGAGTTGCGATACATCATTTGCCGGGTCAGGGCAGTGGCGACCGGACTGTGGCTGGCTATCCGCCGGGCTATGGCATAGGCTTCTTCGAGCAATTGGTCCGCCGGGTATACACCCTTGACCAACCTGCCCTGCAGGGCCTCTTCCGGCTTGATGATATCAGCGCTGTAGACCCATTCCAGGGCCTGGGAGATACCGACGATGCGCGGCAAAAACCAGCTCGAACAGGCCTCGGGGACGATCCCGATTTTAGCGAAGACAAAGCCAATGCGCGCATGCTCCGAGGCGAGTCTAATATCCATGGCACAGGTCATGGTGGCGCCGATACCGACCGCGGCACCGTTGATGGCCGCGATCACCGGCTTGGCGCAGTCGTATATCGCGAGGGTAAGCCTGCCACCGGTGTCCCTGACGCCGGTAAATATCGGCTCCTCGTCCAGCCGCTGCTGCATATCCTCGAGATTCGGCTCGAGACTCTCATCCAGACCGAATACATTGCCCCCCACCGACAAATCCATGCCCGCACAAAAGGCGCGGCCCGCACCGGTGACTACGATAGCTCGCACCGCATCGTCAGCGCTGGCGCGGTTAAAGGCATCGACCAGTTCATTGGCCATTTCCACGGTGAAAGCATTGAGTTGCTCGGGCCGGTTGAGGGTGATCGTCAGGATGCAGTCGCTGACCTCGTAAAGAATCGTATGGTAGCTCATAGGGGTTCCTTGTGATTGTATTGCCATGTGGAAGGAAGCGGGCGACGAGGAGTGGAGCTATCAAACGATCCCCGCCCCGATCCGCCTTGCCTGCGGCAGTGCCAGGGGTCAGAGCACCTCAAACAGGCCCGCAGCGCCCATTCCGCCACCCACGCACATGGTGACAACGACGTACCTGGCACCCCGGCGCTTGCCTTCGATAAGCGCGTGCATGGTCATCCGCGCACCACTCATGCCGTAGGGGTGACCTATTGAAATAGCACCGCCGCTCACGTTCAGGCGATCGTCGGGTATACCCAGTTTATCGCGACAGTAAATCACCTGCACCGCGAAGGCTTCGTTCAACTCCCACAGGTCGATATCGTCCATCTTCAGCCCATGGCGCTGCAACAGCCTGGGCACCGCATAGATGGGACCAATACCCATCTCATCGGGCTCGCAGCCGGCAACTGCGATCCCGCGGTACAGGCCCAGGGGTTCGATATTACGCTGCTCGGCGAGCCTGGCGTCCATCATAACCACCGCGGCCGCCCCATCGGACAACTGCGATGCATTGCCGGCCGTTACGCAGCCGCCGTCACGCACCGGCTTCAGTTGTTGCAGGTTTTCAAGCAAGGTTCCCGGTCGGTTACCCTCGTCCTTTTCCAGCGTCACCTGCGCTTCGCTGACCTCGCCGGTTTCGCGGTTGGTGACCAGTTTGGTCGCGGTTACCGGCACAATCTCATGGTCAAACGCCCCGGCCTCCTGTGCGTCAGCAGTGCGTTGCTGCGACCGCAGGGCATATTCGTCCTGTGCTTCCCGGGAAATGTTGTAGCGATTGGCGACCACCTCGGCGGTGTCGAGCATCGGCATGTGAATGTTCGGCGCATGGGCGATCGCCAGGGGATCGACGTAGCGGTGGATGTTCATGTGTTCGTTCTGCACCAGACTAATCGATTCACAACCGCCGGCAAGCACCACCGGCATGCCGTCCATGACAATCTGCCTGGCGCCAGTGGCTATCGCCATCAACCCGGACGAGCACTGTCGATCTATGCTCATGCCGGACACTGTCACCGGTAAGCCCGACGCCATCGCCACCATACGCCCGAGATTGCCGGCCTGGGTGCCCTGTTGCAGAGCGGCACCCATAATGCAGTCCTCGATTTCGGCCGGGTCGATACCACTGCGCTGCAGCGCCGCTTTTACTGCATGGGAAGACAGGGAGGGCGCCTCGAGATTATTGAAGGCACCGCGATAGGCTTTGCCGATGGGAGTCCGCGCAACGGAAACTATGACCGCTTCATTCATGGCTTTCTATCCTCGTTGAGTATTTTGGTTGGTGCCGTCTCATGACTGTGCCTGCATGTCAGTCATTGCCTTGACCAGGAACTTCTCGGTTTGCTTACCGGCTGAATCGAGTTGCTGCTGATTGCTCGTATCACTCACCCCATCCCATTGCTTGCGCACATTTTCCGGAGTTTGCTGGCCGGTGCCAAGGAAGATGCCATCGGTCTCGAACAAGCGGGTACTGGCATAGCCTCCGGCGCCGGCACAAAGAATGTAGCGGGTGGGGGCGTCCTCGTCACACAGCACCAGCGCGCCGGCGGTTACGGCCTGGGGAGTCAGCAATTCGAACAGGTCTTTGGGCATCAGGTCTTCGGTCATTCGGGTTCCGGCCGTCGGCGAAAGCGCATTGACGCGGACATTGTTTTTAGCGCCCTCGAGCCCCAGGGTGTTCATTAAACCCAATACCGCCATTTTCGCCGCGGAATAGTTGGACTGGCCAAAGTTCCCGTACATGCCACTGGATGAAGTGGTCATCACGATGCGACCGTAATTTTGCTCACGCATAATCTCCCACACGGCTTTGGTGCAGTTGACCGATCCCATCAGGTGGACGTCGAGCACCAGCTTGAAATCGTCCAGCGACATCTTGGAAAAGGACTTGTCGCGGAGGATGCCGGCATTGTTGATCAGGATGTCCACCCGCCCCCACCGCTGCATGGCCTGGTCAACCATGTCTTCCACTTCTGCCATATTGGCGACATTGGCACCATGGGCCATCGCCTCGCCGCCATTGGCTTCGATCAGCGCGACCACCTCCTGCGCGGCTTGGGAAGAGGCGCCGACGCCGTCCCGGGCAGCGCCCAGATCATTGACTACAACCTTCGCCCCGCGCCCCGCCAGCGCCAGTGCATGGGATCGACCCAGGCCATTGCCGGCGCCGGTGACGATCGCTACCCTGCCTTCAAAACCGATATTCATAGTTACTCCTCTTTATATTCCGGGCACATGGCGCGCCCGGC
>JAHEGP010000008.1 GCA_024645065.1 Cellvibrionales bacterium
AAACCAGTCGGCAAGTTGGCTTTCATCCGCCAGTTGGCTAACGATAGTGTGCAGTTGTGCCAGGGTTTTGTGATCGATCATTCCCGGGTTGGCGCACCACTCGCGCTCCGGGTCTTCGAGACGACCCGGCAGCAGGCTTGCCAACACGTCATCACAGTAGTGGCTAATGATCTCCTGGTGGGACGGCGCCCGAAAACCAATGGAGCAGGTGAGGCAAGGGTCGAGAGCGACGCCCCAATGCGGGACACCCGGTGGAAGGTAGAGCATGTCCCCCGCTTCGAGTATCCAGGTATCCACGCAGTCAAAATTCTGCAGAAGCTGCAGCTCGGGATGGGGCATCAATGCTGGCTGTTCAGACAATCGCTCACCAATTTGCCAGCGCCTCCGCCCCCTTGTTTGAAGTAGAAAGACGTCGTACTGATCCAGGTGGGGCCCGACGCTGCCCCCTGGCGAGGCGAAGCTGACCATAATATCGTCCAGTCTCCAGTCCGGAAGAAAGCGAAAGTGGTCTTTGAGCCGGGCTATCTCTTCAAAGTGATGGTCCACAGCCTGCACCAGCAGGGTCCAGTTGCGATCACCGAGGCCAGCGAATGTTTGTTCGTCGAAAGGTCCATGACTCAGGCGCCAATCGTTATCCTCCGCTGAGCCCCGAATGATGCGCGACTCCACACCGTCCTCACAGGCCAGACCGGCCAGTTCATTCTCATCGATAAACACAAGGGACGGCGAAATGGCCTGACGGATGAACAGCGGTTTTTTCTGCCAGTAGTCAGCCAGGAAGCGCCGGGGGGAGAGCCCACCGAGGATATCCAGCCCTTGTTCACTTTTCATAATTGGCGCCGGAATCTGGCAATGACTAGACTTTACTGGCCTGCTCTGTGGCGTTGCCGATATAGTTTGCCGGACTAAGGCTACGCATCACCACCTTGGCTTCCTCCGGTATATCAAGCGTTTCGATAAACTCTGCCAACAGCTGCTGGTTGATGGTCTGACCCCGGGTCAAGGCCTTGAGCTTCTCGTAGGGTTCCTCTACCCGGTAGCGACGCATGATGGTCTGGATGGGTTCCGCCAGTATTTCCCAGCAGTTGTCGAGGTCGTACTGCATTCTGGATGCGTTGATTTCGAGCTTGCCCAGGCCCTTGAGCAGCGACTCGTAGGCAATGGTGCTGTGGGAAAAACCTACCCCGAGGTTGCGCAATACGGTCGAGTCCGTCAGGTCACGCTGCCAGCGCGAGATCGGCAGCTTGTTGGCCAGATGCTCCATGATTGCATTGGCAATACCGAGATTACCTTCGGCGTTTTCGAAGTCTATGGGGTTGACCTTGTGAGGCATGGTCGAGGAGCCCACCTCGCCGGCAACGACTTTTTGCCTGAAATACCCCAGCGAGATATAACCCCAGATATCGCGATTGAGATCGATTAAAATCGTATTGAAGCGGCATACGGCATGAAAAAGCTCGGCAATATAGTCGTGCGGTTCTATCTGGGTCGTGTAGGGGTTCCAGTCCAGCCCCAGGCCAGTCACAAATTCTTCCGCGAGCCCTTGCCAGTCGATTTCCGGATAAGCAGAGATGTGGGCATTGTAATTGCCCACCGCGCCGTTAATTTTGCCCAATATTACGACGTCGGCAATTTGTTGCACCTGGCGCTCGAGGCGGTACACCACGTTGGCCAACTCCTTCCCCATGGTACTGGGCGTCGCAGCCTGCCCATGGGTGCGCGACAGTAATGGCACGGCGGCAAAACGGTGCGCCAGGTGGCGCAGGGTCGTAATGATGCGCCTGGCCAATGGCAGGATTACGGTCTCTCGAGCCTCGCTCAGCATCAAGCCGTGGGAGAGATTGTTAATGTCCTCCGAAGTGCAGGCGAAGTGGACGAACTCGCTGATGGCCTTGAGCTCATCATTGTCAGCGATCCGTTCCTTGAGAAAGTACTCAACCGCCTTGACGTCGTGGTTGGTGGTGCCCTCGATAGCCTTCACCCGCATGGCCTGTTCCAGGCCAAAGTTAGTGACAACACCCTGCAGCAGATTTTTTGCCTCGGTACTGAGTTCACCGATCTCGGCGATGGCAGCTTGCCCCGACAGGTACAACAGCCAGTCAACTTCCACCCTCACCCGGTTTCTGATCAATCCATACTCGCTGAAGAATTCGCGAAGGGGTTCGGTTTTGTTTCCGTAGCGGCCGTCGATAGGGGATATTGCTGTCAGGGCGGAAAGTTCCATTGGGCTCCCGTTTGTCAATGCGATGGTCTAGTGGCTGATGCTGCGTCGCAGCTCGTTTAGCTCTCGCTGGATTGCAGGTCTCTTGAATAGCAGATGCCAGCGCCTGCCGCCAACCTGGCGCCAGAGGATGGCCGCCCGAATACCGGCGAACAGCAGGCTGCGGATCTTTTCTGCCTGCTGGGGGTTCTGCAAATGCACCATGTCGCCGCTCACCTGAATACGGTATTTGAATTTGCTGATGGTGTCCTGGTAGATCGCGGCGATAGAACTGAACGCAGCGCCCGTATCATCGCTAAAATGATCGGCGCGAAACGCCGCATGCTTGAGACGCGAGTGAATGACTTCCAGCAGATCACTCCTCCCGGACAGCTTGCGCTCAAGAAACAGCATTCCAGACAAATAGCGGGCCTGCTGTTGCATCCTGTTATAGCCACCGTTTTGCAGTAAATTGTTGAGAGAGACCAGGCCGTTGCCGACACCTTCCAGGCCGCCGAATACTGCCTCGGTCGATTCCGGGTCGAACTGGAACAGGCTTTTAATGCTAGCCTCCAGGGCCGTCGGATCCGCCTCACCGGTGCGCGCAACCTGGTCCACCAATTGTGCGGCCTGGGCGACGCCTGCCAGGGCAATTACCTGATCACGTAAGGATTTGGCCAAGGGGCATTTCCTCCACGGTGGTGAAATCAAAGGTCTCATCGATGACGCCGCCGCCAAGGCAGGCATCGTCCTGATAAAACACCACCGATTGGCCGGGCGTCACCGCTCGCTGTGGCTGGTCGAACACAACTTCTATGCCGCCGTCTTCCAGGGCGTGCAGCCGACACGGCTGGTCTGGCTGGCGATAACGGGTTTTCGCCCTACAGCGCAGTGGCAGGTTTGGGCCATGGCCGTCGACCCAAAACAACTGCCGACTGCGCAATCCGTCGCTGAACAGCCGCGGGTGATCGCTGCCTTGCACGACCACAAGGACATTGCGCGCCAACTGCTTGTCAGCCACATACCAGGCGCCCTCGGTGCCGCTGATACCGCCAATTCCCAGCCCCTGGCGTTGACCCAGGGTGTAGTACATCAAACCCTGGTGCTGACCCAGCACTTCACCCTCCCATGTTTCTATCTGACCAGGCTGAGCCGGTAAATAGCGCGCCAGAAAATCCTTGAAACGGCGTTCTCCGATAAAGCAAATGCCGGTGCTGTCTTTTTTGTCATGGGTTACGAGGCCATGGTCGGCCGCCAGCTCTCTCACCCGCGACTTTTCCAACTGTCCGATAGGGAACAGCGTCCTGGCGAGTTCTGCCTCACCCACCGCGTGCAGGAAATAACTTTGGTCTTTATCAGCATCAAGGCCCTTCAGCAGACAGGTCCGACCCTGCAATTTGCCCGTGCGTGCATAGTGGCCGGTGGCAATGAAATCCGCGCCCAGGTGCAAGGCATAATCGAGGAAGGCGCGAAACTTGATTTCCCGATTGCAGAGAACGTCAGGGTTGGGAGTCCGCCCGGCACGGTACTCCGCAAGAAAATGTTCAAATACATTATCCCAGTACTCAGCAGCAAAATTTGCAGTATGGAGTTTGATGCCCAGTTTCTGCGCCACCGCCGCTGCGTCGGCAAGATCTTCTTTCGCCGTGCAATACTCGGTGCCGTCATCTTCTTCCCAGTTTTTCATGAACAGACCCTCAAGCTCGTAGCCCTGTTGTTGCAACAACAGGGCGGCGACCGAGGAATCCACGCCACCTGACATACCGACAATAACCCTGCCTGTTTTGCTCATGGCGAATAGATCAGCTCCAACGGATAACAAGTGCCGGCGAGATACTGCTCGACCGACGCAAGAACGAGAGGGCTGCGCATTCTACCAGAGCACGCCTGCATTTCCTCGAAACTGAGCCAAACAGTCCGCACGATGTCCCGATCGAGCTGCTGTGGCAGCTCCTTTAGCGGCCTGGCGGCGAAGGTCGTGCGCAAATAGGTCACACCATTGGATGGGGCGGTGTAGAGCGATACCCCGACGACACCCATCAACTGAACCTGCCAGGCGGTTTCTTCGAGGGTTTCCCTCAGTGCAGCCTGTTGCAGGGTTTCATTTTGCTCGAGATGACCTGCCGGCTGATTGAGCATCAGCTTGCCCCTGGAGTATTCCTCCACGAGAAGGAATCTGGCATCGCGCTCTATCACCGTTGCAACCGTTACATGGGGTTCAAATTGCACTATAAAACAACACCTTGAGTTCGTTTCTCTATTTGAAAGCCGAATTCGGCGGCTGCCATTATACGCTATTGCGCTGGCAATTTAGCGATCACCTTGCAGCTATGCATTTTGTCCCGTAAAGAAGGTACTTAAACTCCAGTGAATTCGGGGTTACACTGGCGCCCTTGATGTCACCGTCGGCCGAAAGGCAATCTATGCAGCGCATTATCGTACTCAACCCGAAAGGGGGCTCGGGCAAAACCACTCTGGCGACTAACCTCGCCGCCTACTATGCATCCCATGGCATCAAGACGGCGCTTATCGATTACGACAGTCAGGGGTCCAGCACCGATTGGATTGAGCGCCGACCCGACCATTATGCACACATCCAGTGTATTTCCGCCTTTCGCCAGCCTGAGGGAGTGACTCGCAGTTTCGCCATGCGCACTGATCCAGGCACTGAGGTAGCCATTACTGACACCCCGGGAGCGCTGGAGTTGATGAAATTCAGCAGTATGCTCAACCAGGCGGATGCAATCCTGATACCCGTGTTGCCATCAGAGATCGACATCAGGGCTGCAACCGACTGCGTGTCGCGCTTATTGACCAAGGTGAAGCTGGCCGAGCCAGAGCGAATCGCCGTTCTGGCCAACCGATCCCGGACCAACACCCGGATTTATCAAAAGCTGGCGACCGCGCTTGGCTCGATGAGCATTGCATTTATTACCACCTTGAGGGACAGCCAGAATTACATCAGTAGCGCGGAAAAGGGCGTTGGACTCTTCGAAATGCAAGGCTCCGGGGTGCTGCGAGATATCAAAACCTGGCAACCGGTGATCGAATGGCTCTGCCGCCAGGGCTGCGAGCTGCAGCGGGGTGAAAATGCAAGCCGACCAGTGGCGCCACCTGACGACCGGCAGCTCAAGGAGAGCGTTTAAGCGACCGGCGACGCCGGGATCCCGCCGCAAGGTGCAGCTCCAGGGTACGGTAGCGCCCCGGTGCAATGTCATCGACAAGCCAATCACCAATGCGCCAACGAACCAGCCTCAGGGTAGGGTATCCCGTCGCCGCGGTCATGCGACGAACCTGGCGGTTGCGTCCCTCATCAATACAGATTTCCAGCCAGCTGGTTGGAATCTGCCTGCGCTGGCGTATCGGTGGCTGGCGCGGCCACAGTGCAGGCTCATCGATCCGTCGCGCAGCCAGCGCGACAGCAGGACCATCCCTGAGTTCGAGACCATTGCGCAGTTTATCCAGTGCCGCATCATTTATCGTGCCTTCAACCTGGGCCCAGTAATATTTGCGCATCTTGTGTCGAGGATCGCTGATGCGAGCCTGCAAGCGGCCGTCGTCACAGAGCAACAACAGGCCTTCGGAGTCATAGTCGAGCCGGCCGGCCGGGTAGACACCGGAAAGGCCAATATAATTTCCCAGTGTGTCCCTGCCGCGGGAGTCGCTGAATTGGCTCAGCACCATGCAAGGTTTGTTAAAAAGCAGTAAAGTGGCCACAGTCGCCGGATATAAAGGGCAAGTCAGGCTCGTGAGTCTAACACAGCGCTGCTGATTTTCCCCGGTGGGCGAGCCGGCCTGGATTGACCTGGGCAGTGGATCAGGTATCTTCTGGAGCTCAAAGCGTTGACAGCGATGCCCCGGCTTTGGTCTATAGACGGTCAAAAGAGCGGTATTCAATAAGCTGCAATGCTACAATGCCGATCCGTTTCCCCGGCCTCAATGACGAACGGTTAGCGCGTACACCGACAACCATGCCGAACAAACCTGCAACCGATTGGAGTATAAAAATGGGTTATCAACACATAAAAGTCCCCACTACTGGTGAGAAAGTTACCCTGAACGATGATCTGACCCTCAACGTCCCCGATCATCCCATTATTCCCTACATCGAAGGCGATGGGATTGGAGTTGATATCACACCAGTGATGATCAAGGTCGTCGACGCTGCCATCGAAAAGGCCTATAACGGCACCCGCAAAATCAGCTGGATGGAAATCTTTACCGGAGAGAAAGCAGCGGACCTCTATGACGGCGATTGGTTTCCGGCAGAAACACTGGATGCTATCAAGGATTACGTGGTTGGGATCAAGGGGCCACTGACGACGCCGGTAGGGGGTGGCTTTCGTTCCCTCAACGTGGCACTGCGTCAGGAGTTGGACCTCTACGTGTGCCAGCGACCAGTGCGCTGGTTCGAGGGCGTCCCCTCACCGGTGAAAGAGCCCGCAAAAACCAATATGGTGATATTCAGGGAGAACAGCGAAGACATCTACGCGGGGATCGAATGGAAAGCCGGTACCGCTGAAGCGGATCGCGTCATCAAGTTCCTGCAGGAAGAGATGGGGGTCACCAAGATTCGGTTTCCGCAAAATTGCGGCATCGGGGTAAAACCGGTTTCGGTGGAGGGAACCAAGCGTCTGGTTCGCAAGGCCCTGCAATACGCCATCGATCAGGATCTCCCTTCCGTGACCCTCGTGCACAAGGGCAATATCATGAAATTTACCGAGGGCGCGTTCAAGGAGTGGGGTTATGAAATCGCGCGTGAGGAATTCGGCGGCGAACTGCTGGACGGGGGACCCTGGGTGAGCCTCAAGAACCCGAATACGGGCAACACTATCGTGGTCAAGGACGTGATCGCCGATGCGATGCTGCAACAGGTCCTGTTACGGCCAGATGAATACAGCGTTATTGCTACCTTGAACCTCAACGGTGATTATTTATCTGACGCACTGGCGGCGCAGGTAGGTGGCATCGGTATCGCGCCGGGGGCCAACCTCAGCGATCATGTGGCCCTGTTTGAAGCGACCCATGGGACAGCGCCGAAGTACGCGGGACAGGACAAGGTCAACCCTGGTTCCCTGATACTGTCTGCGGAAATGATGCTGCGGCACATTGGCTGGAACGAAGCCGCTGACCTGATAATCGATGGCATGAACGGCGCAATACAAGCGAAAACCGTGACCTATGACTTTGAGCGTTTGATGGATGGCGCCAAACTTCTCAAATGCTCGGAATTTGGCGACGCCATTATCGCCTCGATGTAACTCTGGAAAATTGCCAGAGTCACGTTGTTTTAAAGCCAGGTTCTACCTGGCTTTTTTCTGTCCGGGCACAATTCTCCCTGCCCCGGGTAAAGGCCCGCAAACAGTTATTACAAAAACAACAAGCCTGCAAAACCAGGGGCATGTAATCATTGAAGCAACGAAAAGCAGCTGGAGCGGGCCGGACCCGCTCCATACAGCGGTCCCTCGCAGCACTTTTTCGGGGGCATGGAAGCATGGGTGCGAGGCTGGTAGCGATCTTCCAAATCGCGTCGGGCCCTGGATGCGAAGACTGGAAAGGACCCTGGTTTTGGCCCCTTTAGCCCCCATCTTGCTAGTAGCTGGCATGGTCCAGTATGATGACCGGAACGTAAGCATTTGAGCAGTGGTTGGCAGTAGCGGGGCCTGGCGGGTAAATTGTGGAGCATCGACTAACATTACAGATAACCGCGGGCAAGGAAGACGCTGCCAGCAACACCGCGCTTGAAACGGCCAAGCCAAAGTTAAAGCAGCCCCCCCTGTATCAGGTGGTTCTGCTGAACGACGACTACACCCCCATGGAGTTCGTGGTCCACGTGCTGCAGACATTTTTCGGCATGGGGCTCGAGCAGGCAACCCGCGTGATGCTCACCGTCCACACACAGGGTAAAGGGATTTGCGGGGTTTTCAGTCGTGATATTGCTGAAACCAAGGCCGCGCAGGTAAACCGCTACTCGCGCGAGAATGAACATCCGCTGATGTGCGAGATTGAGCTTGCGGATGGTGACGAAGATTGAATGAAACCGACGAGGTAGCAATATGCTGAGCAAGGATTTGGAGTCCACCTTGAACCAGGCGTTCAAGGGTGCCAGAGCCAAGCGTCATGAGTTCATGACGGTGGAACACCTGTTGCTAGCGTTGCTCGATAATCAGTCGGCGGCGGAGGTCCTGAAAGCCTGTGGCTCAGACCTGAACAAACTGCGCATGGACCTGGTGGAGTTTGTCGACTCCACCACTCCACTGATTCCCGACGATGATGAGGAGCGTGAAACCCAGCCGACCCTTGGCTTCCAGCGGGTGCTGCAGCGGGCCGTTTTTCATGTTCAGTCATCCGGTAAGAAAGAAGTCACCGGCGCCAACGTACTGGTTGCCATTTTTAGCGAGCAGGAAAGCCAGGCCGTTTATTTCCTGCATAAGCAAAGCGTCGCGCGACTCGACGTCGTCAACTTCATCACCCATGGAATATCGAAGGTTGGTGACAGCCCCGAAGAGAGCCCGGTTGAGCAAAGCGAGGAAGAGACAGGGCAGGGCAGTGAGAAATCGCCCCTCGACAGCTTCGCCAGTAACCTCAATGAAATGGCTCGACGTGGCAGGATCGACCCCTTGGTGGGCCGGGATTCCGAGGTCACCCGGGTATCTCAAATTCTCAGCCGACGGCGCAAGAACAACCCGCTTCTGGTCGGTGAGTCGGGTGTTGGCAAGACAGCTATCGCCGAGGGACTGGCGAAGCGGATAGTCGATGGCGAGGTGGCAGATGTATTAGCCGATGCCGTGGTTTACTCGCTGGATCTTGGAGCTCTTCTGGCGGGCACCAAATACCGGGGGGACTTTGAGAAGCGGTTCAAGGGGTTGCTGGCTGAACTGAAGCGCAAGAAACACGCCATTTTGTTCATCGATGAGATACACACCATCATCGGGGCGGGTGCTGCATCCGGTGGAGTTATGGATGCATCTAACCTCATCAAGCCTTTGTTGAGTTCAGGGGAGCTGCGGTGTATTGGCTCGACGACCTTTCAGGAATACCGGGGTATATTCGAGAAAGATCGTGCCCTGTCACGGCGATTCCAGAAAGTGGACGTGTTGGAGCCCTCTGTCGAAGACACCTACGCCATCCTGAAAGGCCTGAAAGAGCGCTTCGAGGAGCATCACAGTGTGCGCTACACGGATCGGGCTTTAAAAACGGCCGCAGAGCTCGCAGAGCGCTACATCTCTGACAGGTTCCTGCCGGATAAGGCCATCGACGTGATCGATGAGGCCGGGGCTTTCCAGAATCTGCTTCCCGAGAGCAAGCGCAAGAAAACGATCAGCGTTGGTGATATCGAAAAGGTGATTGCCAAGATAGCGCGTATTCCGCCTAAAAGCGTGTCTACCTCGGATAAAGAAGTACTGCGTAACCTGGACGACAACCTGAAGATGGTCATTTTTGGGCAGGATGCCGCGATCGATGCGCTGTCGACCGCAATCAAACTTTCCCGTGCAGGGCTCAATTCTGCCGAGAGACCGGTAGGCTCGTTCCTGTTTGCAGGCCCCACCGGTGTCGGGAAGACAGAGGTCTGCCGCCAACTGGCTCAGGCGCTCGGTGTAGAGCTGCTGCGATTCGACATGTCGGAATACATGGAGCGACACACTGTATCCCGCCTGATCGGGGCACCTCCAGGATACGTGGGATTTGATCAAGGCGGATTGTTGACAGACGCTGTAACCCAAACGCCGCACGCCGTGCTGTTGCTGGACGAGATAGAAAAGGCTCACCCGGATGTGTTCAACATTCTTTTGCAGGTGATGGACCATGGCTCACTGACCGACAATAACGGCCGCAAAGCAGACTTTCGCCACGTCATCCTGGTGATGACGACAAACGCTGGCGCGGAATCGGCAGCCCGGCGTTCGATCGGTTTTAGCACCCAGGATCACAGCACTGATGCCATGGAAGTGGTGTCCAAAACCTTTACCCCCGAGTTTCGCAATCGGCTCGACGCCATTATCCAGTTTGCGTCGCTGAGCGATACGGTTGTACTGACTGTGGTCGACAAATTTTTGGTTGAGCTGCAGGCGCAACTGGATGAGAAGCGGGTTGTCATCGACGTCGACGAGTCAGCTCGCCATTGGCTGGTAACCAACGGTTATGACGAAAAGATGGGCGCAAGGCCGCTGGCCCGCATCATCAAGGAGCAGATTAAAAAGCCCCTCGCTGAGCTGGTGCTTTTTGGGGCGTTGGCGGAGACCGGTGGTACGGTTCACGTGACAACAGATGCCGAGAAGGATGCGCTGGTGCTAAAAGCGGAGGCCAGACAAAAAGCGGGCAAACCCGAGCCCGCCTAGTCGATGGACGTGGGCTGATATACCCCCTGAAATTGTGGCGGGGGCACCACCGGAAAGGATTGTACACCATGATAAAAGTGCTGCTGTTGGCAGGAGCATTGGCGCTGTTTGGCTGGCTGCTGATGAGACGTCGGCAACGAGGCGAGGCCGCAACCCGAAAAGCCATAGGGGATAAATCCGGCAGCAAGTCTCTCGATAAAGCGTCATCCGTGAGTTCAAGGCCGGCCCGGGACTGGCGCTCAGTAACCATATTGTCGACCTTCAGCTCCTGTGATGCAGCAAGATCCCTCGAGGGCCAGGTGTTTCTTTCCACCGAAGCCCCGTCGCTCCCCCTCGCCGACTGTGATCACGCCAATTGCCGCTGCCGCTACGAATACCTTGACGACCGTCGCCAGGAAGACAGGCGATCCCTCTATGGTGAAAGGCACGGTGCCCAGATTGGCAGTAATGTTGACAACCGACGGCAGCCGGGGGACAGACGAGAATAAAGCCGAAAGCCCGTGCCGGTTTGCATCATCAACATTCTTTGAGCGTCCCCTTCCCGCCACGCCATCTGCTTGATCCCTCACTATCGGCTTGTCCGCCAGGACCAAAAAAGGGCACTTTGTGTATACTGGGTTGCGGAAACATTGACGGGAGTGGATATCATGCGCGGGATGAGCCTGCTGGCTGCGGCAATATTGGGTGGCCTGTTGTGTTTGGGAGCATTGGGGCTGGGCATGCAGCTGAGCGAGGCGGCGGTCAAGCTGAAATCGCTCGAGCGGACGGTCGTGGTGAAAGGCCTGTCGGAGAGGGAAGTGGATGCCGACACCGTGATCTGGCCCATTCGGTTTAGCGAGGTCGGTAATGACTTGACCGAATTGGTCACTGCTATCGAGAGCAATACTGCCGTAATAGCCGCATTTCTAAAGGACAATGGTTTTAGTGCCGAAGAAATAGCGGCGGCGCCTCCTGCAATTATCGACAAAAAAGCGCAGAACTTCGGCAATAACGTTCAACCGGAGTTCCGCTATACCGCGAATGTCGCTATCACCGTCTATTCCGACAAAATCGAGCTGGCGCGAAACACCATGAGTAAAATTGTTAACCTGGGGAAGCAGGGCATCGTGCTGGGTGGGCAACAGTATGGCGATCAAACACGTTTTCTGTATTCGGGGCTGAACCAGATAAAACCGGCGATGGTTGAAGAGGCGACCCGCAACGCACGCGAAGTTGCAACGCAATTTGCCCGTGATTCGGACAGTAAATTGGGCAAGATCAAGCGGGCCAGTCAGGGCCAATTTTCGATTGGCGATCGCGACAGCAACACCCCGCATATCAAGAAAGTCAGGGTTGTCTCCACGGTAGAGTATTACCTTTCAGACTAAATCCGGGACGACATTGGGGTATTGCGACAGGGCATAGTAAAAAACGGGTGTCATTATGCAAATCAGATTTCTGGGCGCTACCAATACCGTTACCGGCTCGCGCTTTTTACTGGAAACCGGCACTACCCGGATACTGCTGGATTGTGGCCTGTTCCAGGGCTACAAATACCTTCGCCAACAGAACTGGAATCCCTTGCCGCTTGATTCCGGGGCACTCGATGCCGTGGTACTCACCCACGCCCATATTGACCACTCCGGCTATCTGCCGGTAATTGCCCGCGATGGGTTCGAGGGACCGGTTTACTGCACCCCGGGCACAAACCGCCTGTGTCAATTGCTACTGCCCGACAGCGGTCACCTGCAGGAAGAAGACGCCGCTTATTTGAACCGAAAGGGCGCCAGCAAGCACAAACCGGCACGGCCCCTGTATACCCGACAAGACGCGGTGCGGACATTGCGACAATTCGTTAGTTGCAACTATAACGAGCCGCTTACTATCGGCGACCTGACGCTTCGCTTTCTGCGAGCTGGCCACATACTGGGCTCAAGCATGGTTTGGGTTGAAGGCAAGGGTAAAAGCCTTGTGTTCAGTGGTGATGTCGGGCGTCAACACGATATGCTGATGAAAGCGCCCGAGCCGATGCCCAACTGTGACTATCTGGTACTCGAATCGACCTACGGTGATCGGCTGCACAGGGACGAGGATCCCCGCATCACCCTGGCCTCTATTGTCAATCAGGTAAGCCAGCGCGGCGGCATTCTCCTGATTCCGAGCTTTGCGGTGGGCCGGGCCCAGTCAATGATTTATCTATTGTCCGACCTTATGGAGAAAAGGAAAATCCCCACCCTGCCGATTTTTCTTGACAGCCCCATGGCGATTAATGCATCGAGGATTTTTTGCGATTTCCCTGAGGAACATCGGCTCAGTGACAGCGCTTGCCGCGAGATTTTTTCCAGAGTGACCTATGTCAAGGAGGTACAGGACTCCATCGCACTTAATGACATCAGGTATCCGCATATCGTCATTTCTGCCAGCGGCATGGCGACCGGGGGACGGGTGTTACATCACCTCAAGCGCTTACTGCCCGACGAAAAAAATACAGTCCTTTTTGTGGGTTACCAGGCCGGCGGTACTCGGGGCGCCCGACTGCTGGATCGCGAAGCGGAAATCAGAATACATGGCCAGTATGTGCGGGTGAAGGCCCAGGTTGAAAATCTCGATGGCTTGTCGGCGCACGCTGATTACAATGAAATGCTTGGCTGGCTGCAACAGACGCCTGGACTGCGACCCCAAAAATGTTTTCTGGTCCATGGGGAAGAAAAGGCAATCGATCACTTCCGCTGTCATATCGAGCAGCATTTAGGCTGGGATGTGGTGGTGCCGTCAATGTTTCAGAAGTTCAGGTTGTAACGATAATTACAGCTCAGAAATTGCTACAGGCCGGATTGGAACCCGCCAGGAAGGTATTAACGAGCACGATAGGTGATGCGGCCCTTACTGAGATCGTAGGGAGTGAGTTCTACCTTAACCTTATCGCCGGTTAAAATACGAATGTAGTTCTTGCGCATCTTCCCGGAAATGTGGGCAGTCACAATATGCCCGTTTTCGAGCTTGACTCGAAAAGTTGTGTTGGGAAGGGTGTCGATGACTTCTCCTTCCATTTCGATCTGGTCTTCTTTTGCCATCCAGGTAGTTCCTGTTCTATTTGAAAGTGCAGTTGGTCAATATTTTGTAGGCAGCGGGCATTCTCCACAAATTGAGACAAAAATCAAAGTTTATTCAACCGCGACCACCCTGGACCAATGGCCGTCGCGGAAAATCTCCAGGGGTTGAAACGCACTTTTATAGGCCATTTTGGGGCTTTGGGCGATCCAGTAACCGAGGTACAGGTAGTCGAGCCCCATCTCACGCGCCAGTTCAATCTGGCGCAATATTGCCCAGGTACCAAGGCTCCGACGACTGAAGTTGCAGTCATAGAAGGTGTAAACCGCTGAAAGCCCATGGTCGAGTTGATCCGCGACGGCTACCGCGACCATCTGCTCGTCGAGGCAGAAACCAAAATAACGCGTCAAGCCGGTTTCGCGGGTGAGAAAGCTTTCGTACTGTTCCCGGGAGGGCGGAAACATATCGCCCTCGGCATGGCGCTGGCAGATGTAGTCGTGGTACAGGCGGTAAATTGCATCAGTGTTGATCGTATCCAACTGTGTCAGTTTGAGATCGCCATTGCGGTTCAGCAATTTGCGTTGGGTGCGGTTAGGAGAGAACGCAGTGGACGGGACCCGGCAGGGGATACAGGCACTGCAGTGTTTGCAGTGGGGCTTGTAAATATGGGGACCGCTGCGACGAAAGCCTATCTCCGACAACCTGCTGTAGAGTTCCCTGCCAACCTGCAATTGCGGATCGACAAATGCGGTAGTCGCTTCCTCACCATCAATATAGCTGCAAGGGTGGGGGTAGGTGGCGTAGATCTTCAGGTCGTTCACCGGTTGCATCACCCGACTGTCAGTGGATCCAGGTTTTGGGGTAGCTGCCAGCGCCCGCGCGGATCCGGTGCCCGGGCCCACCTCTGGAGGGCAGACATAAAATCGTCACGCGACCAGCCTTGGGCTCCCATGGAGCGCAGATGATCGCTCATGACCTGGCAATCAATCAATTGACCCCCGCGCTGTTGCAGAGTTTCGCTAAGTACGAACAAAGCCACTTTGGACGCATTGCTGTGCAGACTGAACATCGATTCGCCGTAGAAAACCTGCCCAAGCGCTATCCCGTACAGGCCACCCACCAGCTCTCCCTGATACCGGATTTCTATGGAGTGGGCGTAGCCCATCTCGAACAGGGTATTGTAGGCACGACTCATTGCCGGTGTTATCCAGGTTCCCTCCCGTCGCTGGTCGACGTTGGCACAGCACTCCAGTACCCGGGAGAAATCGCTGTCGATCGCTGCGCTGAAGCGACCGGAGTTGATCACCTTGCGCAGCGAGCGCGAGATGTGCAGCTGGCCCGGGACCAGCACCGCACGGGGAGTCGGTGACCACCAGAGTATGGGCTGCGGATCTTCGTACCACGGAAAGATTCCCCGGCGATAGGCACTGATCAGGCGCTCTGGTGACAAATCGCCGCCAATCGCCAACAGCCCGTTGGGCTGCCGCAATGCCGTTTGGGGATCCGGAAACTCAAGATTGGCAGGATCCAGCCAGCGAATGATCCCCGACCTGTCAGCCACGCTGGGTATCGAGGTATTTTTCAGCGTCCAGCGCCGCCATACAACCGGACCCCGCCGAGGTGACCGCCTGGCGGTAAACATGGTCCGCGACATCACCGGCGGCAAAGACTCCCGCAATACTGGTTGCGGTCGCGTTGCCCTCGGTGCCACTTTTCACCACGATATAGCCGTTGCGCATAGCCAGTTGCTCAGCGAATATTCCGGTATTGGGGGTATGGCCAATGGCAATGAATACGCCCGCAACATCCATGGTGTGAGAGCTGTCGTCGATATTGTTCCTCAAGCGTACCCCGGTTACACCGCTGTCGTCACCCAACACCTCGTCCAGTTCATGGTTCCAGCGAATCGTGATATTGCCGTTCTCCACCCGCTCCATCAGCTTGGACTGCAGCATTTTCTCGGCGCGCAGGGCATCGCGCCTGTGAACCAGGATGACCTCGCTGCAGATATTTGACAGGTAGAGCGCCTCTTCGACCGCGGTATTGCCTCCACCCACCACCACAACCTTCTTCTGGCGGTAGAAAAAGCCGTCGCAAGTGGCGCAGGCGCTAACGCCTTTTCCCATAAAAGCCTGCTCGGAATCCAATCCCAGATACTGGGCAGAGGCGCCGGTGGCAATGATCAGCGCATCGCAGGTGTAGCTACCCTGGTCTCCGTGCAACTCGAAGGGTCGCTGTTGCAGGGCTACTGTATGAATATGATCGAACAACACTCGGGTATCAAAGCGTTCGGCATGCTGCTGCATCCGCAGCATGAGTTCAGGTCCCTGGACACCTTCGGCGTCACCGGGCCAGTTGTCGACATCGGTTGTCGTGGTCAATTGACCACCTTGTTGCATCCCGGTAAGTAATACCGGAGAAAGATTGGCCCGGGCAGCGTAAACCGCCGCACTATAACCGGCTGGGCCCGACCCGAGGATGATCAGTTGATGATGCTGTCTATCAGTCATGCGATTACGTCCCTTGAATTGAGAGTAAAGAGCCGTGGCCTGGCGCCTGTCGCAATCCAGACGCTCCACTATCAGCGGGTTTCGAGATGGCGCAATTTGAACAAATACGCCACCAAAAAGCCAGTAGCCGTTATAATGCGCCCTGACAATGCTTTCCCAGCACCCTCCAGGGCCGTGCTCTATACCCACAAACCACTGCAACAAAGATATTTATCTATTTGATATATAACAGTTTTAAGGCCATACTTTGACAGGTTGACAGAACCTCAGGCAATATTTTTCGATGCATAAGCGCAAGCAAAACTCGCAACCACAGGGGTGAGCAGTACATTGGCAAAACGCAAAGCCAAAGCGAAAGTTGAACCGGCGAAAAGAGCAATCCCCGAGCAGGTGGCCTATCGATTGCGGGAAGGCGCCTTCATCGGGCTGGCAGCCGTGTGCATCTATGTTTTCATAGCGCTTAGCACCTATCACGCCGGCGACCCGGGATGGTCCACCACTGGCAGCGGCGCCGCCGTTCGCAATGCCGGCGGTATCACCGGCGCCTACATCGCGGATATCTTCTACACCCTGTTCGGCTATATGGCGTTCCTGTTTCCAATCATGCTGGGCTATCGCGCGTGGTTGATACTGCGCGATCGTCATCAGCTGCAGGGCTTCGACGGTTTTCACTTTTCGATGCGGCTACTGGGGTTTGCGCTGGTCATGCTGAGTGCTACCGGGCTGTCACATATCAACGTCGATCCCATTGCCCAGCTACCGGAAGGTGCAGGGGGCATTCTGGGGATAGCGGTTGGCGACGCCTGCCTCAACGCCTTTAATGTGACCGGTGCGCGGCTGCTGTTGCTGGCGTTGCTGTTGTTCGGGGTGACCATATTTACCGGATTGTCGTGGCTCAGGCTGATGGAACATACCGGCCGACTCACCCTGGGTTTCGGCCGTTGGCTGCAGCAGAAATTGAGTAATTTGCGCGCCCGCTGGCTCGAGCACAAGGCCGGTAAAGCACTCAAGCAGCAACGACAGGAAACCTTCAAGGCCCAGAAAAAGAAAATAGACAGCAAACCGCAACCGCAGATCGTGCCAACGAAAAAAGTCGTCGAGCAGGGCAAGCGGGTGTTCCGGGAAAAGCAGGTCACACTGTTCGCGTCCGATGGCAGCGGGGAGTTGCCACCGCTGTCTTTACTGGATATTCCGAAAGCGTCCGACAAAAAGGGTTATTCAGAGGAAGCCCTGACTACCATGTCACGTCGGCTGGAGCATAAGCTGGACGACTTCGGCATCGAGGCGGTAGTGCGCGATGTGTATCCCGGCCCGGTGATCACACGATTCGAGATCGACCCCGCACCCGGGGTGAAGGTCAGTCGTATCACCAATCTGGCAAAGGATTTGGCGAGGTCGCTGTCTGTGGTTAGCGTGCGGGTAGTGGAAGTGATACCCGGAAAATCCTACGTCGGCATTGAGATTCCCAATGAAGACCGGGAGATGGTATTTCTCTCCCAGGTGCTATCCTCCAAAGCCTATGATGAAGCGCGCTCGCCGCTGTCCCTCGCCCTGGGTCACGATATCGCGGGACTTCCGGTTATCGCCGATTTGGCGAAGATGCCTCACTTGCTGGTTGCCGGAACCACTGGTTCCGGCAAATCGGTAGGCGTTAATGCCATGTTGCTCAGCTTGCTGTACAAGGCGAATCCGGAACAGGTTCGACTGATCATGGTGGACCCGAAAATGCTGGAATTGTCGATTTACGATGGCATTCCCCATCTCCTGACACCGGTGATCACAGATATGAAGGATGCCGCCAGCGGCTTGCGCTGGTGTGTCGGCGAGATGGAACGACGCTACAAGCAGATGGCCGCGCTGGGTGTCAGGAATCTGCAGGGTTACAATCGCAAGATCAGGGAAGCCATCACCAGTGGCAATCCGATACCGGATCCCCTGTGGCAGTTTGACCCCCATGCAGTCGGGGTGGGAATGCCGGAGCTTACCGAGGCTCCCAATCTGGAACCGCTACCGTATATCGTCGTTGTTATCGACGAATTCGCCGACATGATGATGATCGTCGGCAAAAAGGTTGAAGAACTCATCGCGCGCATAGCCCAGAAGGCGAGGGCTGCAGGGATTCATTTGATTCTGGCCACCCAGCGCCCCTCGGTGGACGTTATCACCGGCTTGATCAAAGCCAATATCCCGACCCGCATTGCCTTCCAGGTGTCGTCAAAAATCGATTCCCGTACCATCCTCGACCAGGGAGGCGCAGAGCAGCTCCTGGGGCACGGCGACATGCTTTACCTGCCGCCGGGCAGCGGACTGCCGGTGCGCGTCCACGGCGCTTTTGTCGATGACCATGAAGTGCATCGGGTGGTGGAGGATTGGAAACAGCGCGCCCAGCCCAACTACATCGACGATCTGCTGGAGGATGGCGCCAATGAGTTCGTGCCAGGCTACAGCAACCCGGGCAGCGGTGGTGGCGGTGACGAGGATCCCGAAAGCGAACCCTTGTACGATGAAGCGGTCGAATTTGTTTTGCAGAGCCGCAAGGCATCGATATCAGCGGTCCAGCGCAAGCTGCGAATTGGATATAATCGCGCTGCTCGCATGATCGAAACCATGGAACAGGCCGGCGTGGTCAGTTCGATGGGTAGCAACGGCCAACGCGAAGTGTTGGCGCCATCACCTCCAGGAGATTAGATGTGCCGCGATTACCGGATTTTTTGCCGCTCGGGCTAGTGCTGCTGTTGTGCCTCGTCGGTGGCCAGGCCCAGGCCGACGCCCTGGAGACACTCAGCCAGTCGCTGGCCAATATCAGCAGTTACCGCGCCGGATTCCAGCAGCACATCTACGACCAGGACGGGGATCTGGTACAGCAGAGCGAAGGGACTTTGATGGCAGCCCGCCCCGGCAAACTGCGTTGGGAGAGCCAAGCCCCCTTTGCCCAGCTGATCGTGGTCGACGGTAGCCAGATCTGGCGTTATGAGGAAGACCTGCAACAGGTTGTGGTGAGTCGCTACAGCGACGACCTGGGCAGTACGCCGGCGCTGTTACTCAGTGGCGATATTGATTCCATTGGCGCTCGCTACGAGGTCGCTAAGGTCGATGACCAATTCGAATTGTTGCCCCGCAATGAACAGAGCCTGTTCCGCAAGATGCGAGTAAAGATAACGGATGGCAAAATCACCCGACTTCTATTGGAAGATACCCTGGGCCAGACCACCAGCCTGACATTCAGCGCTATCGAGCTGAACCCCAAAATCGCGCCTGAACGGTTTGAATTCGTCGTGCCAGAGGGCGTGGATGTGTTGCGCGATGAATGAAACCCTGTTCAGTGAGGGTGGCTACCAGCCCCTGGCGGCGGCAGTTCGGCCGCAGACGCTGGCAGACTATCGGGGCCAGCAACATATATTGGGCAGCGGCATGCCACTGCGCGAGGCATTGGAGGCGGGGCAGGTTCACTCGATGGTGTTCTGGGGACCGCCCGGCGTCGGCAAGACAACCCTTGCCAGGCTCATTGCGCGCTGCGTAGATGCACATTTTGAAACCCTGTCGGCAGTGCTCAGTGGTGTCAGGGAGATTCGCCAGGCGATAGACATCGCGCGTCAGCAAAAAAGCCTGGGCGACCGCAAGACCATTCTTTTTATCGACGAAGTGCACCGATTCAACAAAGCCCAACAGGACGCGTTCCTGCCCCATATCGAGGACGGCACCATCATCTTTATCGGGGCCACAACTGAAAATCCGTCGTTTGAATTGAATAATGCACTGCTATCGCGATGTCGGGTTTATGTACTCAAAACCCTGCCTGTCGACACTATCGTCAGCATTCTCGAAAACGCCCTGCAAGACCCGCGCAGTCCGCTGGGCGATACCCGGATCGAGGTTGAGGCCGACATGCTCGAGCAGATTGCGAGGGTGGCGGACGGTGACGCCCGGCGTGCCCTCAATCTGTTGGAGATTGCCTCGGACCTTGGACGCCAGGCCGACGGCTCTGTAACCATCGATGTGCAGTTGGCCGGGCAATTGTTCAGCGGCGATGTGCGCCGCTTCGACAAGGGTGGAGATTTATTCTACGAGCAGATATCAGCGCTGCACAAAGCTGTGCGGGGGTCATCTCCCGACGCCGCATTGTACTGGTTATTGCGTATGCTGGAAGGCGGATGTGACCCGCTTTATGTGGCCCGCCGGGTGGTGCGCATGGCCAGCGAGGACGTGGGTAACGCCGACCCCAGGGCACTCGCGCTGGCGCTCAATGCCTGGGATGCAATCGAGCGCCTGGGCAGCCCCGAGGGAGAATTGACCCTCGCCCAGGCCGTGATTTATCTCGCCAGTGCCCCCAAGAGCAACGCAGTTTACAGCGCGTTCAAGACTGCGAGGGACGTGGTGCGCAAGGGGCCCGACTACGAGGTTCCCATGCACCTGAGAAACGCGCCCACAAAGCTGATGAAGTCAATGGACTATGGTGCCGGTTATCGCTATGCCCACGACGAGCCAGGTGCCTATGCCGCCGGAGAAAACTATCTACCCCCCGAGCTTGCTGACCAGCGCTTCTATCATCCGGTTGAACGCGGACTGGAGAAAAGAATTGCGGAAAAGCTGCAGTATCTACGCGGGCTCGATCAGGAGAGCGGCCAGCGCCGCTATGTGCCCTAGCCGATGCCGTCGATGGCTTTGACACTGATAACTGTGGCACTGGGGGGTGCGGCAGGTGCCATGTCCCGGTTCCTGCTGTCGAACTATTTCAACCGGGTTTTCGACATTCATCATACGGTGCATATCGGCACCATGCTGGTCAACATTCTGGGCTCCTTCATTATGGGTATCGCCTATGTGTATATCCTGGAAAAGGAAATATGGCACCCGCATCTCAAGAGCCTGTTGATGGTCGGCATGCTTGGCGCCTTTACCACCTTCTCTTCTTTCTCTCTCGAAGCCATCACCTTCTTCGAGCGCGGGCACCCCTGGCTCAGCCTGCTCTACGTTGTGGGCACCGTTGTTCTGTGCCTCTGTTCCGCCGCCGCCGCGATAGGCTTGGCGAGATACTTTTTCTAAACGGAAGCACTATGCTTGATATCAAACGCATTCGAAAAAACCCCGAACAGGTTGCCGCTGGCCTAGCGCTGAAAGGTTATCAGTTCGATAGTGCCAACTTCACGGCTTTGGATGCCAGGCGCAAGCAACTCGATATCGACAGCCAGCAATTGCTGGCCGAACGCAAGACCGCGTCCAAGGCCATTGGCGAGCTGGTAAGGCAGGGTATGCCGGTCGATGATGCCAAGCGCAGTGTCGAGCAAAGCCTGCAGCGCATTTCGGCGCAGCTTGACGACAAGGTAGAACAGTCGCGGCAGGTGCAGGAGCAAATCGACCAACTACTGCTGAGCATACCCAACCTGCCACAGCCCGATGTACCGGCAGGTGACAGTGAGGCGGACAATATCGAAGTCAGTCGCTGGGGAGAGCCCCGGCAATTCGATTTTGAGCCCCTCGATCATGCCACACTGGGCGGCAATAACGGCCTGCTCGACTTCGATGTCGCGGCAAAAATCACCGGGGCGCGGTTCGCGGTTCTGAAAGGGGCCCTGGCGCGCCTGCATCGGGCGCTGATCCAGTTGATGCTGGATACCCACACCGGCCAACATGGCTACACCGAAGTCAATGTGCCCTACATCGTCAACAGCAGTTCCCTGCAAGGCACCGGCCAACTGCCCAAATTCGAGCAGGACCTGTTCAAGCTCGACACCGAACAGGATTTGTACCTGATACCCACCGCCGAGGTCCCGGTAACCAATATTGTGCGAGATCACATCGCCGAGGATCTGCCATTGAAAATGGTTTGCCACAGCCCGTGCTTTCGCAGCGAGGCGGGCAGCCATGGAAAGGACACCCGGGGAATGATTCGTCAACATCAGTTCGAGAAGGTGGAATTGGTGCAAATGGTCACGCCAGGCCAGTCCGATCAAGCTCTGGAGCAACTCACGGCAGATGCTGAAGCTATCCTTCAAACCCTGGATTTACCCTATCGCAAGGTGATTCTGTGCGGGGGTGATCTGGGGTTTTCCGCCCAGAAAACCTACGACCTCGAGGTCTGGCTACCGGGCCAGCAGGCCTACCGTGAGATCAGCTCTTGCAGTAATTTCGGCGACTATCAGGCGCGGCGTCTAAAGGCCCGCTGGCGCAACCCTGAAACAGGAAAGCCGGAATATTTGCACACTCTCAACGGGTCCGGACTCGCCGTGGGACGCACCCTGGTTGCCATATTGGAGAACTGCCAGCAGGCTGATGGTACTATAGAACTGCCTACCGCATTGCGACCGTATATGGGTGGCGTCGAAATCATCTAGGGCTGGAACACCAGCATTTATGAGGTACTTACCACTAGCTGTCGATTTCCTGGACCAGGCCGTATTGTTGGTAGGCGGGGGGGAGGTTGCGCTGCGCAAGGTGCGCCAGCTCATCAAATCCGGCGCCAGGGTTACGGTGGTGGCGCCCGAGGTCAATGCTGCACTGCGAGCATCAGTTCTTGAGTCCGGCGGCACGGTTTACCAGCGCGCGTTCGAAGAAGCGGACATCGATGCGAAACGCCTCGTTGTTGCTGCCACCGATACGCCCTCGCTCAACCAGCACATCTCCGCGTTATGCCACGCTCGGCACTTGCTGGTTAATGTGGTGGACCAGCCCGACTTGTGCAACGTCATTTTCCCGGCTGTCGTCGACCGCGAGCCGTTGACAATTGCTATCAGCAGTGGCGGCAGCTCACCGGTATTGACCCGCATGCTGCGGGCGAGGATTGAATCCACCATATCCAGTAATTACGGCAATCTGGCCGACTTTGCCGCCGTTTACAGAACGGCGGTAAAACAGGCGATTGCCGAACCCGCGCAGCGGCGGCATTTCTGGGAAGATGTGCTGCAGGGGCCAGTCGGGGAAATGGTCCTGTCTGGCCGCAGGGAGGAGGCCGACGCCCTGCTTGCAGAAGCTTTGCAGGAAAACGGAAAACCATCGCGGGGAGAGGTATACCTGGTGGGCGCCGGCCCCGGTGATCCCGACCTGCTTACCTTTAAAGCCTACAGGCTGATGCAGAAGGCCGAAGTCGTACTTTATGATCGCCTGGTAGCGCCGTCTATTGTTGCTATGTGCCGGGTTGATGCCGAGCGCATATACGTCGGTAAGGCCAAGAGTGACCATGCGGTGCCGCAGCAAGGAATCAATGAATTGTTGCTGCACCACGCACGGGCCGGCAAGCGAGTATTGCGCCTCAAGGGCGGCGACCCGTTCATCTTTGGTCGCGGCGGCGAAGAGATCGAGCATCTGGCAGCTCAGGGGATACCATTTCAGGTGGTACCCGGTATTACCGCTGCATCAGGCTGTGCCTGCTATGCCGGTATACCGCTGACCCACAGGGACTACGCCCAGTCGGTACGATTTGTCACGGGACATTTAAAAGACGGCAGTATGGATTTGGACTGGCGCACGCTCGTAAATCCGGAGCAGACGGTGGTGTTTTATATGAGCCTCACAGGCCTGCCAACCATTTGCCGACAATTGATGGCCCATGGCCGCGCAGCTGGCACGCCTATCGCGCTGGTCGAACAGGGGACAACCGCGAACCAACGCGTATTTTGCGGGCAACTCGATAACTTCGTTGCTATGATTGCAGCGGCAAAACCCCGAGCACCCACATTGTTGATCGTAGGCGAAGTCGTCAAGCTCCGCAGTCGCCTCGCCTGGTTTGGCGCGGACATCCCACAACAAGAGTAATGAAAATGAGCGAATACGAATACGACCTGGTGGTCATTGGTGGCGGATCAGGGGGCGTGCGAGCCGCGAGAATGTCAGCCGGCTTTGGCGCCAGGGTGGCCATTGTTGAAGACCGCTACTGGGGTGGCACCTGTGTCAACGTCGGCTGCGTGCCGAAAAAACTGTACTACTATGCGTCACATTTTTCAGAAGCTTTTAAAGACTCCCGCGGCTTTGGCTGGACCGGGGGTGAGCGGGTGTTCGACTGGGAGACACTCAAGGGCAATCGACGCACCGAGATAGCGCGACTCAACGGCGTCTATCAAAAAATTCTTGCCGGTGCCAATGTCGAGATTATCGATGGCCATGGCCGTATTCTCGATCCCCACAGGGTCGATATTGATGGCAAGCGCCAATTGTCGGCGAGGCACATCCTGATCGCGACGGGTGGCTGGCCTCATATTCCGGATTTTCCCGGGAGGGAACACGTCATCAGCTCCAACGAGGTGTTCGACCTCCCCGAGCTGCCAAAAACCCTGGTGGTCGTCGGCGGTGGCTATATCGCGATCGAGTTTGCGGGTATTTTCAATGGCCTTGGTGTAGACACCCACCAGGTCTATCGTGGTGATGTTCTGTTGCGCCACTTCGACATGTCAGTGCGCGAGGTAATCACTGGGGAGGTTGCTCGCAAGGGTGTGCAACTCGCCCTGAACAGCAATGTCGTCGAGATCGAGAAAACCGAAAACGGCAGACTGGCGGTAAGGCTTGACGGTGGCCGCGATATTGAAGCCGACACGGTACTTTACGCGACCGGGCGCAAACCGAATTTTCAGAATCTTGGGCTGGAGAACGTGGCTGTCCAGTTAACAGCCAGGGGTACTGTCGATGTCGATGACTACTACCAAAGTAGCGTTCCCTCGATTTTCGCGCTGGGCGATGTCATCCATACCCAGGAGCTAACACCGGTGGCGCTGTCCGAGGGCATGGTGTTGGCACGGCACTTATTCGGGGGTGGCGCAGAGCCGCTCAACTACGACTATATCCCCACCGCTGTCTTCAGCCAGCCCAATATCGCCTGCGTCGGCCTCACGGAAGAAAAGGCTCGCGCAACATTGGGTGAAATCAGCGTATTCGAGAGTAATTTTACTCACATGAAGAACACGCTGGGCGGCAGCGAGAGTCGGACCTATATGAAGATCCTGGTCGAGCGCAGCAGCGACCGGGTCGTTGGTATGCACATGGTTGGAGAAGATGCGGGAGAGATCATTCAGGGCTTTGCCGCGGCGATGAAGGCCGGAATCACCAAGACCGTGCTGGACAGCACCCTGGGTATTCATCCCACCGCCGCGGAGGAATTCGTCACCATGCGCGAAGCGGCGAGATAGGGGCTACAGTGTTGCCACCGACAGACCAATAGGGGCGCTCCAGTAGATGGGCCTGGCGATCGACAAAGCAGAGTTCACTGCGGCCGAATTCAGTCAATTTACCAGACGCCTGTGGCAATGCCTCGGATTGCTCCAGCAGGTGCTGCGAGACCCTGATTTTGGTGGTGAGAAAAAGTCGTGGGGCGCAGAGCTGGAACTCTATATCGTTGGCGCAGACGGGTATGTGATTGCCGCGAACCAGGCCATACAGCGACAGCATAACGATCCCCTGCTATCGCTGGAGCTCAATCGTTTCAATCTGGAGTACAATCTCGCGCCGGTGTTCGATAGTCCAGCGCCCTTCAGCGAGTTACAGCACAGCCTCGATCTGGCCATGCAAAGGCTTGCGATCAGCGCAGCCCGGCAACAGGCGCAAATTGTCCCTATCGGTATATGCCCTACCTTGCGGGCCGAGCACTTTGGCCTCGAGTGGATGACAGACCTGCCGCGCTACCACGCTTTGAGTCGCGGTCTCAAACGCCTCGGCAGCGGCGAATTCAGGATTCAAATCAACGGCAGCCCACCCCTGCTGATGGAGCGCAGTGATGTCACGATGGAGGGCGCGAACACCTCGTTCCAGTTTCACTATCGCGTCGTGAACCGCGATTTCGTCGATGTGTACAATGCGCTGCTATTGGCCAGCGGCGTGGTGATGGGGCTTGCCGGCAACTCGCCAACCCTGTTCGGGCATCGTTTGTGGCAGGAAACCCGGGTGCCGTTGTTCAAACATTCCATCGACAGTCGAAACAGCAACCAGCACTGGCGGCAGCCGTCGCGAGTAAGCTTTGGCCAGGGTTGGGCGCGCCGTTCAGCCTATGAGCTGTTCGCCGAAACAGCCGCTATTCATCCGCCGTTACTGCCGGTTTGCAGCGGCGCCGATTACGCGGAGCAAATGAAGAGTGGCCGCGCTCCGGCCCTCGATGAATTGAGGATGCACCAGAACTCGGTTTGGCCCTGGCTCCGGCCGGTCTATGATGCCTCGGATGGTGGTCACCTGCGGCTGGAATTGAGAGCACTGCCAGCCGGACCGAGTCATGTCGATATGTTTGCCAATGCGGCTTTTTACATCGGCCTGGCCGAGGGCCTGCGCCCGGCACTTGAAACCCTGTTGCCCGCAATGCCTTTTAACTACGCCAAATACAATTTTTACAGAGCCGCCCAGTACGGACACCGCGCGCGGCTGGTATGGCCTGGCCCCAGGCATCAGCAACTGGGTGAAATTCCGCTGCTGGACCTGGTCAGTCAATTGTTGCCGGTGGCGCGCCGCGGCCTGCAACACATTGGGATTGCCCGCGCCGAAATCGACCACTATCTCGGCATCATCGAAGAGCGACTGGACAAAAGGTGCACCGGGGCCAGCTGGCAGCTGTCCTGCCTGGACCAACTTGCAGCGGATGGCCTGGATCCGACGACTGCCAGCCAGCTCATGCTGCAACACTATATGAAGCAGGTGCAAAGCGCGAAACCGGTTGCGCAATGGAGTGTGCTGTAATGACAGCCATTGCTATCTGGTACGATCCGCCCGCCGGGGAGCTGGGTAGCAATGAGCTCGAGTTCCTGCGCATACTCGGCGCTCCAAGCTGCCTGGTTGTGCCAGGCCTTGATCACAGCCGCTGTCGTTTCATCGTGACACTACTGCATGGCAACGAGCCCTCGGGAACGATTGCAGTCCATCGTTGGCTTACCCAACCCCGGGACGTACCAGCGGTCGATGTCTATTGCATTATCATGAATATCGAAGTCGCGCTGGCCAAACCATATTTCAGCCTTCGCCAGCGACCCGGCCGGCGGGACCTCAACCGCTGTTTCCGCGAGCCCTTCGACGATGCCGAGGGTCAACTTGCTGCGGCATTGCTCAATTTGATCCATCGCTACAAGCCTGAGTCATTGGTCGATATCCACAACACTTCAGGTATGGGGCCTGCATTCGGCGTGGCGGTGTTCTATGATCGCCAGCATGATGCCCTGGTATCGCTCTTTACCGAGAGGCTGGTGGTCACGGATCTGAGACTGGGAGCACTGATGGAGCTGAGCGATAGTGAAGTGCCAACGGTAACCGTCGAATGTGGCGGCAGCCAGGATCCGGAGTCACACCAGATAGCCTACGATGGCCTGCAACGCTATGTCTCCCTCCCGCAGTTGTTTGTTGCCCCGGACAGTGACTGGCCGCTGGATGTATTGCACCACCCGGTGCGGCTGGAGCTGGACCCGGCGCTGGTTATTGCTTACGCTGAGCAGTCCACGGTCGACGCAGATTTGTGCATGAGGGTGGATATCGAGCATTTCAATTTCGGCGAGGTTTGCTCCGACACGCCGCTGGGTTGGGTCACGGCCAGGGGCTGGCAGGGTATCAGGGTCGTCGATAGCCGGGGAGACAACTATCGCGACAAGTACCTGCGCCATGAGAGCGGCCAGCTGTTCCCCGCAGCGCGACTGAAATTGTTTATGATCACGTCCAATCCAACCATCGCCAAGTCGGATTGTCTCTGTTATGCCGTGCGCTGCGCAGGCTAACGGCTTTAGAACAGGAGTAGTGCCCTCTGATCCAGGGCTAACTCCCCGCGTTGGGTTGCAGCCTAGCGCAGCGCCACTGACGCATTCAACTGCTTCATATCCAATAGAATATGGGCAGCTTCGGTGACGTAGAGGTCGTCTTCCGGCTCGCTGTGCGCATCTTCCTCGTCATTTTCGCCAAGGCCGTCGCCTGATTCTTCCTCTTCGAGGTCGTCGAGGGATTCGAGGAGCTCGAGGTTCTTCGCCACACGCCGGCGGTTCTCAATGGCCAGCAGGCGCTCGCGGTTCTTGCGACTCTCATCCAGGCGCTTCTTCTCGTTGAGCGTAATGGTGTCAATTTCCCGGGTCTGCTTGCGTAGCGCCAGCTGATCCTTGAGGTAGACAAAATCGGGATCAACACTGCTGCGCTGCAGATGCCGGTTGCGCATTTCTTCCATGATGACGTTGAGGTTGCCATAGTAGCGATGCTTCATTGGCGCGATGGTGTCCCACCCCAGGGCACCATCGAGGGTGCTTTCGCCAACTTCCTCAGGGTCGTAGATTTCCGGGAATTCGATATCCGGTACGACCCCGCGGTGCTGGGTAGACTCGCCGGATATTCGATAGTATTTGGACTGGGTAATCTTGAGCTGGCCATGGGGCAAGGGGGACAGCGCCTGCACCGTGCCTTTACCAAAAGAGCGGCCACCCACGACCAGGCCGCGCTGGTAATCCTGTATGGCCCCGGCAAAAATCTCGGATGCCGATGCACTGAGACGATTCGTTAGAACCACCAGTGAACCTTCGTAATAGGTCGTCTTCCTGATTTTGCCCTGGCGCTCTACCCGCATATTGGCATGGCGAATCTGGACAGTAGGGCCA
>JAHEGP010000138.1 GCA_024645065.1 Cellvibrionales bacterium
CCTCGGCCTGACCAGCGGCATATCCGGGTGCAGGATTGTTACGAGCTGGCAGACATGCTCGCGGTGGAGTTCAATATAGAAGGCAATCCTTTTGCGCCAGCGATGGCCAGCGACCGCCCCGGGCTGAGGGACTACCCCGGATTCATGGCAATCGCTCTGGCGGTGGCTCCCGCCCAGTGCACCCTGGTACCCGACGGCAATGCCCAGCTGACCTCAGACCATGGCTTCGATCTTGAAAAAGACGGTGAGCGCTTGCGACCCATTATCCGGCAACTCACCGGCCGGGGCATTCGGGTGAGCCTGTTCATGGATCCCGTCGAGCACCAGATTCGCCTCGCCCGGGAAGTGGGGGCCGATCGAATCGAGTTATACACGGGCCCCTACGCAACGGCTCATTCCAGTGGTCATTGCCAGGATGTCCTCGCTCGCTACAGCGACGCCGCTCGATTTGCTGCCAGTATCGGCCTTGGCGTCAATGCCGGCCATGACCTCAATCTCGACAATCTGCCATCATTTGCGGAAGCGCTGCCGGCGCTCAGGGAAGTGAGTATTGGCCACGCCTTTACCGTCGACTGCATTGAGCGAGGCCTCGCCAGTACCGTTAGAGCCTACCAGCAATGCCTGGGCAAGTAGTCCAGGGCCCTGCGGTGGCAACCCGGCCAGAGAATCCCCGACGACTTCCGGCATTGCCCCACTCATCAGCGTCAGCCGCACCCGGCTATTCCTGAGGGATACAGCCAGCAGGCCAGTGCTAAAAACCGTAACCCGGACATCGCGATCGTTTCCGCAACTGCCGCTGCCGTCACTGCCAGCGTTGTACCCGTGTCCGCCCTTTCGCCCTCACCAGGCTCGCCGTCCCGGCCAGGGTTTCGTAGCGTGGGCAAAGGTTTCTTGCTAGGCTACGCGAAAAATTCGAGGCGGAGTAATCGAGGATGCAAAATATTGTCTTTACCTTTGTTGGCGACGATAAAGCCGGCCTGGTTGAGCGCATTTCTGAAAAGGTGGCCGAACACCAGGGCAACTGGCTTGAAAGTCGCCTCGCGCAGATGGCGGGGAAATTTGCCGGTATCGTCAGTGTTACCATCGCTGACGATAAAGTCGATTTATTGTTGCAGGACCTCGCGAACCTGGCCGATGCCGGCCTCACCGTGGTCGCCGAGCGCAGTAACAGCGAAGCGCTGGCCGGCGGACGCAGCGCTGCAACCCTCAAAATACTGGGAAATGACCGGCCCGGAATCGTACATGAGATTTCGGCGTCCCTGGCCGCACTGAACATCAATATTCAGGAACTCTCCAGCGAAGTGCAAAGCGCTCCGATGGCCGGTATTCCGTTGTTTGCCGCGACTATCGACATCGATCTGCCGGGCGACGCCAAACTCGCTCAATTGCACGAACACATACAGGAAGCTGCCGAGCACCTCGATATTGATATTCATCTCGAGATCAACGACGGCTCCGGAACAGCGCCCTGATTGCCAGCACCAATGCGGCCAGCAACATGGCGACGACCACCACTGTCAGGCTCATCCAGAGCATGCCATACAGTTCAGCCGGAGCGACATTAAATTGCCGGATGGCCGACCAGGCAAAGACGGCGCTGGCGGCCAGGGCCAGGAATAGGGTTCTTAGATTGCGGCGCAAGGCCATCACTCTCTCCACTACACAAATATCATCGGCCCGAAGGCTGACTGTCCGTCCACCCTGCTCAACCCCTTGCGGGCTTGTGACACGCCGAAAATCCGCAATTGCGGATTCTGTTGCCAGCCATGCTGTTCAAGCCAATAGCGGCTTGTGACGGCAAATGCAAACCCTACTGCAGGTTCCGCAGCGCCCGGTCAGGGCATGGCTGACCGGTTGGCGGGCAGTTGCTGCAGGAAAAGCCACCCTAGCAGCGCTGCCAGTAAACAGGCCGCTGCGGCCACAGCAAACGCCAATTCAGCGCCACGTTCCCATAGCAAACCACTCACCAGAGCACCGAGCGCTCCGCCCCCACCGAAACCGATTCCGCTGTATAAGGCCTGGCCTTGCCCCTGGTGGCCATCACGGAAAAAGCGCCGAATGTACTCAATGGCAACTGCATGAAAGCTGCCAAAACTGGCCGCGTGCAATAGCTGGGCAATCAGCAGTAATAGGAAATTATCTGCGTGATAAGCCATCAGATACCAGCGCAGCGCAGACAGCAACAGGCTTGCCAAAAGAATCGTTTTAATAGGCCAGCGCAGCAAGGCCCGGTGGACGACGACAAACAACAGGATTTCTGCCACCACCCCGAGGGACCACAGCAAGCCAATCGCCGTTCTATCGTAGCCGAGCTGTTCGAGATAAATACTGTAAAAGGTGTAATAAGGGCCGTGTGAAAACTGCAGCAGCAGGGCCACAATAATAAAGATGATCAGGCCAGGCTGGCTCAGGGTCTGCCATAACCCGTGTTCACCGCGTTCGGCACCGGCAAGCGATTTTTCCTCGACCCATAGACTGCTAAACCATATCGCCAACAGTAGCAACGCCAGAATAAAGGGCAATGTCTGCAGCGAAAAGTGATCAAACCACCAGCCCAACAATACCACGGCGAGGATAAACCCCACCGAACCCCAAAGGCGCACCAGGCTGTATTGCTCAGGGCGATGCCTGAGAAATCCGAGGGTCACAACTTCGAACTGTGGCAGTACCGCATTCCAGAAAAAGCTGTAGGCCGCGACCACCAGCACCAGCACTCCGAAATCGTGGCTGTAGAAGATCGGCAGGAAAGCCAGCAACGCCAGTGCATTGCCCCAGCGAATAATCCCCAGGCGGCGGCCGCGCCGGTCTCCCAACCAGCCCCAGACACTGGGAGCAATAATCTTGGTAGCCATCATAATCGACGACAGCACACCGATCGCCCAGGCGTTAAATCCCTGTTCCTGCAGGAACAGGCTCCAATAGGGTAGCCAGGCGCCCAGCAGTGCAAAATAAAAGAAGTAGACCCCGGACAAGCGCCAGTAGGGAATATCGGCCTGGCGCCAAACCAATTACTTTACCTCGGCGGGGATTACCGGCAGCGGGAATGTCACTCCTGCATTCTGGCCGCGATGGCGCAGGCAGTGGTCGAGCAACACGATAGCCATCATCGCCTCTGCAATAGGCGTTGCGCGAATACCGACACAGGGGTCATGGCGGCCAGTGGTGACCACCTCGATCGCCTCACCACGGCTATTGATACTGCGACCGGGAAGGCGCATGCTCGAAGTCGGTTTCAAGGCTATATGCGCGACGATATGCTGGCCACTCGAAATGCCTCCAAGTATCCCGCCGGAATGATTGCTGAGAAACCCATCCGGCGTCATTTCGTCACGGTGTTCCGTGCCCTTTTGCGCAACTGCGGCAAAACCGGCGCCGAATTCCACACCTTTGACTGCATTGATACTCATCAAGGCATGGGCAAGGTCCGCATCGAGACGATCAAACACAGGCTCCCCCCAACCGGGGGGTACGTTTTCAGCGACCACACTGATTCTGGCACCAACCGAATTGCCTTCCTTGATGAGAGCCTGCATATAGGCTTCGAGTTCAGACACCCGACTCGGGTCGGGGCAAAAAAATGCATTCTGCTCGACGCTGTCCCAGTCTTTCAATGCCAATTCAAGCGGCCCGAGTTGCGACATGTAACCACGCACCCGAACGCCACACTGCAGTGCCAGCACTTTCTTTGCGATGGCGCCCGCTGCTACCCGCATCGCCGTCTCCCGGGCTGATGAGCGCCCGCCACCGCGATAATCGCGAACCCCATACTTCTGCATATAGGTGTAGTCGGCATGGTTGGGACGATAGCTGTCCTTGATGTTGCTATAGTCCTTGGAGCGCTGGTCGGTGTTCTTGATGAGCAGACCGATGGGCGTACCGGTGGTGACCCCTTCGAAGACGCCCGAGAGTATCTGTACTTCGTCCGTTTCGCGGCGCTGGGTAGTATAGCGCGAGCTGCCCGGCTTGCGACGATCGAGGTCGTTTTGCATATCCATCTCGTTCAGGGGCACGCCGGGTGGGCAGCCATCGACAATACAGCCAATGGCGGGGCCGTGACTCTCACCGAAGCTGGTCACGCTGAAAAGCTTGCCTATGGTATTACCGGACATACAAAAACCCGCTCAATCGAAATCAACCGCAAATTATACGCTAAAAATATTTCTGGTAGGCGGCCAGTTCCGCTGCGCTGATGGCCAGTACCCCTTCGCCACCGCGCTCGAACTCAATCCAGGTAAAAGGCACATCGCTGTAGTAATTCTCTAACGCCACAGCACTGTTGCCAACTTCCATGACCAGCAAACCATTGTCGCTGAGGTAGTCGGCTGCGCCACGCAGGATTCGGTGTGCAAGCTCGAGGCCGTCCTCACCCGCGGCGAGCGCGATACCCGGTTCATGGCGGAATTCCGGGGGCATCGATGCCAGGTCTGCCGCGTCGACATAGGGCGGATTGCTGACAATTACATCGTAGCGTTTATGCGGGTCTGCAAGGGCGGCGAACAAATCCGACTGGATCAGCGTAACCCGATCCTCGAGTTGGTGAAGGGCTATATTTTGCGCCGCCAGATCCAACGCCGGGGCACTGATGTCAACCAGGTCGACCCGCGCTTCGGAGATGTACGCTGCACAGGCAATGCCGATACAGCCACTGCCGCAACACAGGTCCAGAACCGAGCTGATGCGGGTCCCGGGGAACCAGGGCGCAAAGTGCTGTTCAATCAATTCGGCGATGGGCGAGCGCGGTATGATTACACGCCGGTCGACGATAAACGGCAGGCCGGCAAACCAGGCACGCCCGCTAATATAGGGCAGTGGCAAGCGCTGCTCGACCCGCATCGAAAACCAATCGACTATTCTAATCCTCTCCTCGCGCAGCAAGCGACTGTCGAGGATTTGGGCATCGATAGGATCAGGCAAGTCCAGGGCAGCCTGTACCAGGAATAACGATTCATCCCAGGCATTGTCCGTGCCATGGCCGAAAAACACCCGATGACGAGCCATCAGGCTGCTACCCCAGCGGACATAGTCCCGCACCGTCTGCAGTGTCTCGATAATCTCCTGGCGGTTTTTCATGCTTCAAGCTAGCGATAAAGACGAGGGCTTATGATAGCGGCGGCGCCCGAGGGGACAAGTCTTTTTGGCAACTTTCCCCAGGGCCCGCAACTTTCTGCTAAGATTCCGGATCAACCCTGGAAGGATTGAAAATGCCAATGGATAAAGCATTTGCAGCGATCATCGAAGGTCTCGGAGAGGACCTCACCAGGCCCGGGCTTGAGAAGACCCCGCAGCGGGCGGCCGACGCTTTCAGGTTTCTCACCAGGGGCTATCAACAGTCTGCTGAGACCATCGTCAATGATGCGCTTTTCCCGTCTGATGCTCGCGAGATGGTGTTGGTAAAGGATATCGAGTTGTATTCGCTGTGCGAGCACCACTTATTGCCTTTTGTCGGCAAATGTCACGTCGCATACATGCCCAACGGCAAAGTGGTGGGCTTGTCGAAAATCGCGCGAATCGTCGATATGTATGCCCGCCGTCTGCAGATCCAGGAAAACCTGACAACCCAGATTGCAGCGACCATCGAATCCATCACCGGCGCTGCGGGCGTGGCGGTAGTTATAGAAGCACACCATATGTGTATGATGATGCGCGGTGTGGAGAAACAAAACTCATCGATGGTAACCTCCGCCATGCGTGGCGTATTCCGCACCAACACCAACACTCGCAACGAGTTCCTGGCGCTGATTCGCTAGCGCGCCCCTATCGCTGGCGGGAGAGCTTCGGTCAGCCCGCGGTGAGAAAACCTGACACCAGCGGAGCAAGGCGTTGCGGATCTTCAGCGTGGAAATGATGCCCGCCCGGAAGTACCCGATAATCGAACTTTCCAAACCGTTGCAGCAATTGTTCCCCTCCGTCAAACCTTGCGTAACCATCCTCTGCCAGCAGTATCAGGGTGGACGCAGTGATAGCCTCAAAAAACGCCTCGCTGTGCTCCCTGCTCAACTTGAAAGCGGAACCCAGGGTGAGGCGAGGATCGCTGCGCCAGGTGACGCTGCCGTCGGCGGCTAACTTCGTCCCTCGCTGGACGATCAAGCTCGCGGTCGCGGCACTCATGCCAGTGGCTTTTTGGCGTGCGCTCAACGCCTCGGCAACACTCGGATAACGGGGCAATTTCTTGCTGGTGTAACGGCGTTGATCCATTAGATACTGTCTCAGCACGGCCGGCGCCTGTGCTGCCAACACCGGCTGAGGCCAGAACGCGTCGAGCAGTACCATCCGTGCAATTCGCTCCGGCATAGTCGCGGCCAACAGCGTCGAAATCAAGGCGCCCCGGGAGTGGCCCAGTAGATTGAATCGCTCCCAACCGAGGGCGTCGGCCAGGGCCAGGATGTCAAGCAGGTCGTCCCAAAGATTGTAGCTTCCAGGCTCAGGGCGGTGATCACTCAAACCATGCCCGGGAAGGTCGATAGCCCAGACATTCAACCCTGCCAGGCGCGCACCCAGTGGAGAAAAACTCGCAGCGTTATCCAACCAGCCATGGAGGGCCAGGGTCGGCAGGGCTTCGGGCTGATGGCCCCAGTGCAGCCCGCAAATCCTGCGGCCGTTGGCCAGCGCGCTGAACTCCCGGGGCAGCTGGGTGGCAGTGGTCAGCATGATGGTGACCAGCCCGTCGATCCTCTCACCGCCGGGGAGTGCAGGCTAGCCACCGTCAACCACATCCCGCGCCCATACTATTGATGCACACCCCGGGCCGATATGCTCATACTCGAGGAGCATGATGCTGGCTGGCGCAAAGGGGCAACCGTTACCCATGCTGCCATCGACAAAATAATTGCAGAGCTTGCCCACCAGTGGCTGATGAGTCACCCAGAGTGCGGCGGCTGGCAGGCCACCGCCGGGAAGGCGGGTTTGTTCCCATTGCTGCAACACGTCCTCAGGATTGCCGGAGGGTACGAGGCCGACGAATTCCAGCCGTGACACCGGGCCGAGGTAACGGCAAACCTCCTCGCTGGTTTGCCTTGCGCGCAGATAAGGGCTTCGGCAAACCATATCGATGAGGTGTCCATTTGCCGACAGCCACCGGCCCATCGTTTGTGCCTGCCGCGAGCCATGCGGCGTCAAGGGGCGTTTGGTGTCATCGCCGGCGAGAGCCTCGGCCTCGGCGTGACGCATCAGGTACAGGCGCCGGATATCACCCATGCTCGAACACGAACTCGACATCCCGATTCTGTTCCCTCGACATCATCGAGCTGACTGCGTCTCCTATGGATAGCTCTTCATAAATAACGCCATAAAGACTCTGTACCAGCGGCATATCAATCTGCAGTTGGTCCGCCCGTTGCTTGACCAGTTTCAGCGTGTTGACACCCTCGGCCACCTGCCCCAGCTCCGCTACCACCTGATGCAGGTCCTTGCCCTCGCCCAGTGCGTAGCCAACCCGGTAATTGCGACTCAAGGGTGACATGCAGGTAACGATCAGGTCCCCTACCCCCGCAAGACCAATAAAGGTCAGAGGATTAGCACCCATCTCGACTGCAAAACGGCTCATCTCCGCCAGCCCCCGGGTTAGCAGTAAGCCAATAGTGTTCTGGCCCAGCGCCAGCGCCGCGGCCATGCCGGAAATGATCGCGTAAATATTCTTGAGCGCTCCCCCCAGCTCGACTCCGTAACAATCACTGCCGGAATAGCAGCGAAAATAGTCACTGTGCATCACCTGTTGGACGCAGCTGCAAAGCCCGGAATCTTCACTGGCGATGACGGTACCCGTCAATTGGCGCTGGGCAATTTCGCCGGCCAGGTTGGGGCCGCTCATAACCCCAAGACGTATTCCATGGATTTCTTCGGTGAGCACCTGGCTCATCAGTTTATAGCTGCCAGCCTCGATCCCCTTGGTGGTGCTTATCAGCATCGTACCGGGTCTGACGAAGGGCGCCATATCCCGGGCAACCTCGCGGCAGGAGCTGCTGGGAACCGACATGAATATTATATCTGCGGGCGCTATGGCGTCCTCAAAGCGGGTGGAAGCGCGCATGTTGGGATGGAGGATAAGGTCGGGAAGATAGGCAGTATTGACATGCCGGGTATTGATCTCCTCAGCCCGCTCCTCATTGCGCAACCAGAGGCAGGTTTGATGGCCGTTCTCCGCCATTAAATTGGCGATAGCAGTGCCAAAACTGCCACCGCCAATAACCGTGATATTTTGATCTCGCATGCCG
>JAHEGP010000350.1 GCA_024645065.1 Cellvibrionales bacterium
GTAATCAGATGAATACCAGGCGATAGACGTTTTGCTGCGCCTTCACTTGTGGCGCGGCCGGTGTCATCATGACGTCAAAGCGAGGGTTGTCGATATGAAAGCCACATCCATCGGTGCAGCCACCATTCCGAGTGAGGCGGAACAGCGGGTAATCGACGCGATCTCACTTCGGGGTGTGGCGGACTTCAGTGGCATGCCGTTGGAGTCGCGGCAATTGCGTGCCACCTTCCTGGAAGCGCTGATTGCGGGATCGAACCCTGACCTGCCACCACTGTGCTGCCCGCTGCGCATCCAGGGCGCGGCTGTTGTCGGGCCCATCAGGGCACTGCCGGCTACCCGCGAGGGGCCACCTACCACGCTGTTATTCCGCGATTGCCAGTTCGATGCAGCGGTCGATTTCAGTGGTGCCGATTTTCTTTCAGTGCGCCTGCTCGACTGCACCCTGCCTGCTTTTATCGGTACCAGCCTTACCACCAAGGCTGACCTCGACCTGTCGGGCTGCCACTTCTCGGGCGTGCGCGATCACGCCACCGACCTCGCGGACGTGGGTAGCTGCGCGGTTCATTTGAATCATGCGCATATCGGCGGACGGCTGCTGATGTCGGCAACGCCCCGCAGCCGGTTCGAGGCCTGCGGTAGCGTCAGGCTCGACGGCGCCCGCGTCGATGGCAGCGTTGAACTGCACGGCGCCCAGCTCAGGGACTGTGGCGATTGCGCCCTGTCCGCGCGCTCTGCGACTATTGGCGGCAACCTGGAACTGATGCCCGGCCAGGGTTACCGTTGTGAAGTGGCCGGCGAGGTTTCGCTCGGTGCGACCCATATCACCGGCGATCTGAATTGCTCCAGCGCCCGGCTGTTCAATCCCGAGGGCAGGGCATTGCACTGCGAGGACCTGGTGGTCGAGTCGGTATTCCTGATGCGTTACGAGCCCGACCTGCCCTTCGAGGCCAGCGGTCGGCTCAACTTTCTTACCGCGAGGGTCGGGGGTAGTTTTTTCCTGCTCAACGCCCGGCTGACTCCCGGCGTCGACTACACTGGCCTGCTCAGCAGGGGCGGCCCGGTCACGGCCAACCTGCAACAGATCCGGATCTCGAATTCACTCATCCTCTATAATGTGGGCGCCACCGACCCCGACGCGGAATCCTCGGAGATCCCCGATTGCAGACCGGTCAAGGGCTGGTTCCTGCTGGCGGGCGCCCAGATGAACATGCTGGTCGACCATGTCGATAGCGGCTGGCCCGCCCCCGGGTTCCTGGATCTGGACGGCGCCTCCTACGAGCGGATCCGTCATGTCGATGACTTCGGCGACCCGGTAGCCAAGCGCATCGCCTGGTTGCGGCTGCAGTACCCCAAGGGGCGACCGGGTGCCAGTACATTCCGTCCCCAGCCGTATGAGCAACTCACCCGCGTGCTGCGCGACAGCGGTCTTAGCCGGGAGGCCGACGCCATTGCGGTCGAGAAGATTTCCATGCGGCTGGCCGCACGGGTCGACTCCCCCTGGCTGCGGGTATTTCCGCGACTGCTGATGCTGATCAGCCATCATGGCTATTCGACCAGCCGGGCGGTGTTCTCTTTTCTCCTGTTCGTGCTGCTTGGTGCCGTGATGTACACCGTCGCCATAAAGAATTTCGATCAGCAGTTTTTCCCCTTCGAACAGCCACCCGAGCCGACGGAGTATGTTCTGCCCGTTGGCCTGGGTGAGGTCGCCGCACCGTTGGGGTGTCCTGGACTCGATACCTTGCAGTACGCCCTGGATTTCGCCCTGCCGGTGATCAACCTGGGCCAGGATACGTTCTGCCGCTTCGTGCCCACCGGTTCGGCCCGCTGGTTGTGGCTCACGCTGCACAGTTTATTCGGAATACTTGGCGCAGCCCTGTCGGCAGTGGTGGTTCTTACCCTGACCGGTCTGTTGCGCAGGGACTGAGGCAGCTATGCCATTTGTAGAATTAATTTCCATTCCTCGGCTGTCACGGCTTGCACCGACAGGCGTCCCTGTCTCAGCAGTACCATGTTGGCGAGTCCGGCCTGCCGTTTCAGTTCCGCCAGGGGAACGAGGCGGGGAAATTTACGCTTGAATACGACATCCACGCAGAACCAGCGTGGGTCGTTTTCGCTGGCTTTGGGGTCGAAGTACTTGCTCTCGGGGTTGAATTGATCGGGGTCCGCGTAGGCGGCGCGGCTGACCGCGGCGATACCGGCAATACCCACCTGTTTGCAGCTGGAGTGGTAGATCAAAGCCTCGTCACCGACACTGACCTGATCGCGCAGGATGTTGCGGGCCTGGTAATTGCGGATACCGTTCCAGGGCTCCGGGCTGCCATTGCGCCCGGCCAGGTCATCGATGCTGAATTCATCGGGTTCGGTTTTAAGCAGCCAGTAAGCCATAATGCACCACAGATTCGCAGAGACGGGCACTATAGCACTGTGGTTCGCTATGGGTCAGGTCCGGACTGCGGGGCCACGGCGACGGACCGATGTGCCGACTGAGGGCGATAGCTGCCCCGCCATGAATCGAGGTAAGCAACGGTGCTGAAACCCGCCCGCCTGGTCGAAAGTTTTCTGACGGAACTGGCTCG
>JAHEGP010000139.1 GCA_024645065.1 Cellvibrionales bacterium
CTTGTTATGGTTTTGAATCCAGAAGCTGATAGTGACTTTAGTAGCGGTAGCTTGTCAATAAATGGACTCAGAGCTTTGGCTCTGGACATCGCGTCCGGATTATTTTTTGTCCAACCCGGCCACAGCGAGTTGCATCTTTATTCGGCAGGAAGTAAAACGCCCCGCTGGTAGCGGGGCGTTTTACTGGCGTAGGGAGATCATGTACGTCGCAGTTGGTCTAAGACCCTGCGAACAGCGTCAGGCTGACACTTTTTTGCTACGAGCTTTGGTTTTTTTCTTGGGAGAAAGTAATTGCTTAAGCAACTTTTTCTCCTCGGCCAGCAGTTTTTTCATCGTCATTTGCTCTTGCTTGAAGGCAGACTTCAGGAGCTTTTCTTCAGCCCTGGCAAAGCGTTTTAAATCAGACACCGCAGCATTATAAGAAGCCCTGGCATCCCGATAACTCGCTTTTGCCGACTTCACCATATCATCTGCATTGCGGCGAGTCTGCTGCGCCCTGGCCAGTGCGGCCTGGGCTGCAGCAGTGCCCCTGCTGCGTGCGGCTTCGCGGCGATCGGCGAGAGTTTTGTCTGCTTTTGCGACCGACTGAAGTGCCTTTTCAAGCTGTTTTTCCAAACGAATGAGAGAATTTTCACTATCCGCTATCATCTTACGCGCGGATGAAATCGCACTATCCAGGCCATTAAACGAATACCGATGGGCGAGCTTTTCCAGGGAATCTGCCGCCGCGCTTGCCCTGCCATGAAGGACACTTTTTGCGCGTGCCTTTTTTGCCGGCGTTTTCTTTACAGCAGACTTTTTAGCTGGAGCCTTTTTCGTTGCCGACTTACTGGCCGCTGCTTTCTTTACAACCGCCTTTTTGCTGTTTTTGTTGGCAGCTGCTGATTCAGTCGCGACTTTGGCTTTTGCTTGCGCCATGCTTCTACTCCTATAGCTTTTTATTAAAAGTACGCAAAGTGTAGAACATATACTTTTATTTAAAAAGCCCAACACCAGAAACGCATTTGCTTAGTGGCTAAAATTGCAGTGTTTTAGATTGCATTCAGCAATAACCACGCAGAAAACTGCCACGCTCCCGCTCCGGGCTCGTAATTGCAACAAGCAGGCAAATCATCAAACAGATCATGAGCTCAAGAATCGCTGCACAGAAGCCAGCATGAATGTTATAAAGCAAACGCTGCGGGAGCTAATATTGGGGTAATGTGAGGCCGAAGTCCCCGCGTCAGTTGTTACCAGGCAGACAGACAAGCTAACAAAGGGAGCCCACATGATTTTGTATGATTGCATAACCGCGCCGAGCCCGCGCCGGGCCCGCATATTCGCAGCGGAAAAAGGCATCGAGCTGGAGAAAGTACAGGTCGACCTCGGCACCGGCGAACACCTGTCCGAATCGTTCATGCGAATTAATCCCCGCTGCACAGTACCGGCACTGGCACTCGATGATGGCACTATCATTGCCGACAACTTCGCTATTGCTGACTATCTGGAATCGATTCAGCCGCAGCCCGCTTTGATAGGGAGCAATGCCAGGGAAAGGGCGTTGATCATCCAGCTGAACAATCGCATTGAGGTGGAGGGATTCATGGCGCTCGCTGAGATACTGCGAAACTCGAGCCCCCGAATGAAGAATCGGGCTTTGACCGGGCCGGTTGACTTCCCCCAGCTTCCCGCTTTGGCCGAGCGAGGTCGCGCCCGCTTCCAGTACTTCTTCCCAATGCTAGAGGAACAACTTGGCGACCAGGAGTTCCTGCTTGGCGATCATTTTTCCCTGGCAGACATCTCGGCCTTTGTCGTAACCGAATTTGCCGGTTGGGTCAAAGAGCGTATTCCCCAGGACTGTAACCGCCTGCAAGCATGGTATGCCAGGATAAAGGCGAGGCCCGCTTGCAGCGCCTGATCCAAAATGCGGCCCGGCCCAAAAAAGTAGACTAAAGACGCACTTTTTATCCCTCGCTCACTATGCCATGATCGGCTTTTGCCTGAAGAGAGTAAATAATGAAAAGTCTGTTTGTTTCTTTTGTGCTGGTGGGATTGATGGGGTGCGCCTCCAGCCAGTTCAACAAGGATTGCACTATTGGCGCCGACGGCCAAAAGCAAGCGATGGCCAATATTAGCGCAGCTCTGCAAAGCGATTTCAGCGCCAGTGCCGACAGCTATATCAAGGAGGGTTTCGCACCGCAGGCTATTTACGGAGGCAAGGATTACTGTACCTATGTGGTGGGACCATGGCGGCCGATTAAAAGCGAGTTGATATGGGACGGCACCCTGGCGTTTCGCATCGATTCGGACACCTACGAGGTCATTAGCTGGCGTCGGGTTGACCAATAGTCGCCTGTGTTCGATCAGCTAGCCCTGGGTACAGACCGGTTCGCGCCAGGGCAAGCTTGCAATATCTGCCAGCGCCGCTTCCCGGTCTGTACACAATGCAATGAGACCTGGTCAAACCGCCTACGGCCTCCATTTGGCAAGCGAATAAATCGCGCTACGAATACGTAAAATCACGTCAGGCATGCGTTGTTGCCGCAATATGATACCGACACCAAACATGTCAAAATACCCCAGGATAGATTTGACGGGCACCGCAGTGGCGGTGGTGGGCTCTGGCTACATCGGCAACCAATAATTACAGGACGGCATACTTCGTGAACTCACTGAGCATCACTCACTCAAGATTACTGCGCAGGGCATTGCTGGCCAGCACTATCCTTGCGTCGATCTGTAGCGCGAAGGCCGGTGCACTCGATTCTGCAAGTGATTTTCGCTCGCCGCCGGCAGCTGGCAATCCCGAGCAATGTCGTCAGCTTATCGGGCAAACCCAAGCTGGCTCCAACCGGGATGCCTTCGATCCGGGCGATATCCAAATCCTCAACTGGAACCTCCAGAAAGGCCAGAAGCGGGGATGGCAATCAGACCTGGAATTGCTGGCTGCAAGATCGCAGCTGGTGATGATACAGGAGGCGTCACTGGATGCCGCGATGACTGACCCTGGTGGACCGGCACGCTTCGCCGCATTCGCACCCGGCTATCGCACCAGGAGCTCGATCACCGGGGTTCTAACCTTGAGTGAAGTCATGCCTTTGGCACATTGCAGCTTGACCTCCCATGAGCCCTGGCTGGGGACGCCCAAGGCGACCAGCATTAGTGAGTACGCATTGAACGGGTCCGATGAAACGCTGGTCGTCGTCAATATCCATGCCGTTAACTTCACTTTTGGGGTCAGTGATTACCGCCGCCAACTGCAGCAAATCCGGACGGCGCTGCAGGATCATCGCGGGCCGGTAATCATGACCGGTGATTTCAATAGCTGGCGCCTGCGACGGCAGCATCTCTTGCAACAGCTGGTAGACGATTTGGGGCTCAAGGCGCCGGAGTACAAGCTGGACAACCGAGTCCGGGTATTCGGCCATGCCATCGACCATATCTACATTCGCGGATTCAGCTCGCAACCGGCGATTTCTCCAGTCGTCACCAGCTCTGATCACAACCCCCTTGTTGTGCGACTGGGGCTCATTGGTGGCAGCTCATGATAAAGCGACAACCCTTGCTGCTGCCGCTGGCATTTGTTGTATTGCTGAACAGTTCGCCCTGCCCTGCCGATATAAGCGCTGAGACTTCGGCCGAAATTGACGAGCTACTCAACCAGGTGCAGCAAAGCGACTGCGTGTTCATCCGCAATGGTAGCGAACACGACGCCGGGGATGCCGCCGACCATATGCGGCTCAAACTCAAGCGCGGCAAGAAATACGTCAATAGCACAGAACAGTTTATCGATCGCTTGGCCAGCGAAAGTTCCTGGTCGGGGAAACCCTATACTATTCGGTGCCCCGGTCATGAAGAAGAACTGACAGGTCAATGGCTGCACGAGCTACTTGAGGCAATACGCGCCGACAACCAAGCTGCATCGAATCCATAGCGTCTAGCTATTGATAAGCAGGTGCACGAAAATACTGGCAAAGTACCCCAGGATTATGGCTGGCGTCCATTTCAGATGATTGAAGAATGTGTAATGACCCCGCGCCTGCCCCATCAAAGCCACCCCCGCTGCTGATCCGATCGACAGCATGCTACCGCCGACGCCGGCCGTCAGGGTAACCAGCAACCACTGTACCTCAGCCATGTCGGGATTCATGGTCAGCACCGCAAACATCACCGGGATATTATCCACAATGGCGGACATGAAACCCACCAATATATTGGCACTGGTTGCGCCCAACTCGCCATAAATATAAGCCGAGGCCAAGCCGAGGTAACCAAGAAAACCCAGCCCGCCCACTGCCATGATTACGCCATAGAAGAAGAAAAGGGTGTCCCATTCCGCCTTGGCGATATTGTCGAAAACGTCGAAGCGATTTCCCGCGTTATCATCGGCCGGTGGCATGGCGTCAATCTCATCGTTTCGATAGGCATGTTCGCGCAGGTAGAAGCCATACAGTTTAAGATAAGCCAGCCCGGTCATCATGCCGAATACCGGTGGCAAGCCCAAAAAGTTGTGAAAGCTGACCGCTGTAACAATGGTTAGCAAGAAAAGTCCTACGATATTGAGACCACCGTGCTTGAGTGCGTGGACTATCTCATCGTCCTCTGCAGGCTTACCCTTGGGGAGAACAAAATGCATCATCAGAGCCGGCACCATAAAATTGACCACCGACGGTATAAACAGCTTGAAAAAAGTGAAGAAATCCAGGAGGCCCTTTTGCCACACCATGAGGGTAGTGATATCCCCAAACGGACTGAAAGCGCCTCCCGCATTAGCGGCCACCACGATATTGATGCAGGACAGGGTAATAAATCGATGGTTGTCCCTCCCTACCGTCAACACAACGGCGCACATAATCAGTGCCGTGGTCAGATTGTCTGCCATGGGCGAAATGAAAAATGCAAGTACCCCGGTAATCCAGAACAGTTGATGGTAACTGTAACCCCGGGCCACCAACCAGTTTCGCAATTCATCGAATACCCCGCGCTCCAGCATGGCGCTGATGTAGGTCATGGCGACGAGTAAAAAGAAAAACAACTCGGTATATTCGAGGAAGTTGTGGCGAATGGCCTCCTCGGCAGTATGGGACATACCGTGGGAGCTGTAGTAAACCCCGATCAGAATCCATATTAGACCCGCGGCAAGCAACACGGGCTTGGATTTGCGCATGTGAATCTTCTCTTCCAGAATGACCAGCGCGTAAGCGGCCACAAATATCGCCAGCGCAAGATAACCAAGCCAGCTGCTGGTCAAGTCCAGCGGGTGAGCCGTATCGGACGCAAGGGCCAAACCTGGCAAAAAAAGAGAGACAAACAGCGCTGCTAGACGGGGCATGGGCAACAATCTCGCTGGGTGGACGGGAGCTACGGGGACTGACCGGCGCGAAGTATACGCGGCGGGAGAAATACTTTCCTATTTTTGTTGCGAATAGCTAACATAAATCAATTGTTGGGCCACCAGCCCTTGCTTCCTGCAAGACCCTTCCACCGCAATGCTACCGTCCGGGCGCTTCAGGCCAAGCCGGGCTATCAGCCGTTATTGCGGCAACAGGGCTATCCTTCCCCTGTTCACGCGTTTCAGCAATAATGCGCTCCTGAATCATCCCGCCACAGGATTTGTCTTGCCGCCACCCGCCAAAAAGCTCTCTACACTCCTTATGCTGCGTGACTTTGTCCTTCCCTATAAGGGCAGGCTGACGGCGGCCATGGCAGCACTGGTATTCACCGCCGCCATCACCCTGCTGGTCGGACAAGGGATCAAGCTTTTAATCGACAATGGCTTTATGGAAAGGTCGATGGGCCAACTCAATGCCGGAATCGGCTTTATCCTGATTCTGGCCCTGCTCATGGCAGCTGGCACCTTTATTCGCTTTTACCTGGTGTCATGGCTCGGAGAGCGGGTAAGCGCCGACATCCGACAGGCGGTATTCGATCACGTGATCGATTTGCATCCCAGCTACTTCGAATCCAATCGAAGTGGCGAAATCATGTCGCGCATCACCACCGACACCACCCTGCTGCAATCCATAATCGGGTCGTCTTTTTCGATGGCGCTGCGTTCCAGCCTGACACTGCTGGGCGCCTTGATCATGCTGCTGGTGACCAACCTCAAGTTAACAATGATGGTACTGGCCTGCGTGCCATTGGTGCTGATGCCCATTCTGATTTTTGGCCGGCGGGTGCGAGCGCTGTCGCGTCGCAGCCAGGACTCTATCGCGGATGTCGGCAGTTACGCCGGCGAGATCATCCAGAACATCAAGACAGTACAGAGTTACACCCGGGAGCCAGAGGAAAAGGCCGCTTTCAAGGGCGAGGTCGAGACCGCGTTTGCAATTGCCCGGCGACGCGTGCAGCAGCGAGCTGTGCTCATGGCAGTGGTTATACTGTTAGTCTTCGGAGCACTTTCCGGCATGCTGTGGGTGGGCGGCAGCGACGTACTCGGCGGTGTTATGAGTGCAGGTGAACTGGGCGCCTTCGTCTTCTATGCCATATTGGTTGCAGTGGCTGTGGCGACGCTGTCGGAGGTTTTCGGTGAACTGCAACGCGCGGCAGGAGCAACCGACCGGTTAATGGAGTTGATGCGAGTCCCCAGCGCCATCACGACGCCGGCGGCCCACGCCACAGCCGCCCGTACGCTGGCGGCTGGGCTTGAATTTGATGGCGTCCGATTCTGTTACCCGTCGCGACCCGAAGCACCCGCACTCGATGACTTCTCACTGACTATCGGGATCGGCCAGAGCCTGGCCCTGGTGGGCCCATCGGGGGCGGGCAAGTCGACGGTATTCGAGCTGCTGCAGCGATTTTACGATCCCCAATCCGGTAGCGTTGCCCTGGGCGGCTGTGATCTGCGAAATATCGAGCCGCGAGACCTGCGCGCGCAGATGGCGCTGGTGGCGCAACAGCCGGCGTTGTTCTCCGCCGATGTCTTGCACAATATACGTTACGGCAAACCCGATGCCAGTGAGGAGGAAGTCATCGCCGCCGCGCACGCCGCTCATGCGCACGACTTCATCATGCAATTACCCCAGGGCTACCATAGCGATCTGGGCGAGCGCGGTGTTCGACTCTCCGGAGGCCAGCGCCAGCGCATAGCCATCGCACGAGCAATATTGAAAAACCCTCGCATCCTGTTGCTGGATGAAGCCACCAGTGCACTTGATGCCCAGAGCGAACACCAGGTACAACTGGCCGTACAGGAGCTGATGCAGGGTCGCACAACGGTCATTATCGCCCACCGCCTGTCCACCATCCTGCATGCCGACCAAATCGCCGTGCTCGATCATGGGCGCCTGGTAGCACTGGGCAATCATCAGTCATTGATGGCTGGTTCGCCGCTTTACCAACGCCTGGCCCAACTGCAGTTTCGCGACGCGAAGCCAGGATAGGCATGGCTATAGCTGCCCAATCCGGTTAATTGTCGTTAAACTGGGCGGTGGAATGCGGCCGCTTGAAGCATGACAACAGGAGTCAACATGAGCTTTACAACCCCCGATCTTTGCGACGACTTTGGCGACCATATCACTGTTGCCGATCCGCTCTTCTCCAGTTACGGAGCGATCCCCGGCTTCAGCGGCAAAATCAGCACCATCAAGTGCCATGAAGACAATTCATTGGTCCGCGAGGCAGTCGCTGAAAACGGCGCCGGACGGGTGCTGGTCATAGACGGCGGCGGCTCCATGCGCCGGGCCTTACTGGGCGACCTGCTTGCGGAGAAAGCCGTCGCAAATGGCTGGCAGGGAGTGGTGATCTACGGCTGCTTGCGCGACGTTGACCAGATTAACGCCATGCAGCTCGGTGTGAAGGCTCTCGGCACCCATCCAATGAAAACCGACAAGCGCGGAGAGGGACAACGCAACGTCACTCTGCGCTTCGCTGGCATTGTCTGGCAGCCTGGCCACTTCCTCTATGCCGATAACAACGGGGTCATTGTCGCCGACAAAGCCTTGCTTTGAAGCGAGATTGGCAGATCACGGCGCCCTGCTGGTCGCTTGCGCAACGCTGCTGTGTTCAGCCAAAGCGGTCTTCGTCAAGCTGGCTTACTGACATGGGATCGATCCGGTCAGCCTTCTGACCTTGCGCTTGCTGTTTACCTTTCCTGTTTACCTTTCCTGTTTACCTTTCCTGTTTACCTTACCATTGCCATCATCAGCCCTCGTCGCAGCTCCGGAGTCGCCAGACAATATA
>JAHEGP010000140.1 GCA_024645065.1 Cellvibrionales bacterium
GATGCGCGGATACCACCCGCGTCTCGTAGGGCACTGCCAAAGCATCCAGAACCGATGTTGCGTGCTGCAGGGTTGGCCAGTCAGACTGCGAACCCATAATAATACTCACCCATGGCGCGGCAGATTCCGCTTGCCCGGTCGACATTGCATTTACTCCTTGGCTAGGCTTCAGGCATTTTAGGCTTCAGGCATTTAACGGCTCTACAGGTAACGGCTCTACAGGTCACTGCTTGAGATGCCAGTCCAATCGCCGCGATAAAGGGGAAGGCCCTCATCGCTGGCAGGAAGCCACCGGCAGAGCCGACTGCAACTCAAGCCCCGCGAAAACCCGATTGGAAAGTCGCCCGGTCACAAGCCGGAGCTGACGCGTCTTCCCCACTGTGCCGCAGTGCACCGGCATCGCCTGGCAGCTGCGTAGCGCAATGTTACCTTACTAGCACCTTGCTCCGCGAGGGCTACATCTTTCAGGCGGAGACCCGCGATCTGAAAATCACCTCAAGGAGCAGCTTTTTGTCTTGAGCGATTGCCATTTCAACAGGCTATTGGCTATTACCTCCAACAGCCGCCCTCCGGGCGCTGGCGGTGCACTTCTAAATCCCGTCATCGCCGGGTTAGAATCGTGCCTCTGCTTTTACTCTGAAGCGTGGAGAGCGCAATGAACGGATACACCACATTGGGAACCAACGACCTGGAAAGGGCCAGCAGGTTTTATGACGAGCTGCTGGCAACCATAGGCGAGAAACGTATTTTCGATGAGGGCGGGTTCATTGCCTGGGGTAGCTCGATGGAGCAGCATGCACTGGCAATAACCCGCCCCTTCGATGGCCAACGGGCGACCGTTGGCAATGGCGTCATGCTGGCCATACAGCTGCCTGACAAAGACGCTGTCAATGCGTTTCACGCCAAGGCTCTGGAGCTCGGGGCCAGCGATGAAGGAACACCGGGGCCAAGAGCTCAGGGGTTTTACGCGGGATATTTTCGCGATCTGGACGGCAACAAGCTCAACGCGTTCGTTTTTGAGTGAGCCTGGGCGAGTTGGCAGGTGCAACCGAGGTGCGGCGAATCGACGGACGACACTAACCAGAACCTCCCAAGGATTTGGAAGAGACTCGCGAATCTAACACATGAATGGCGGACCGGACGGGGCTCGAACCCGCGACCTCCGGCGTGACAGGCCGGCATTCTAACCAACTGAACTACCGGTCCCCGGTAGAAAAACCAACGATTGCGTGTGAGTTAAATGTGGTGGGTGATGACGGGATCGAACCGCCGACCCTCTGCGTGTAAGGCAGATGCTCTCCCAGCTGAGCTAATCACCCTGAGCAATCGAGGGCGCATTCTACCGGATAGACCTGCCATGTCAAACAGATTTTCCGGTCTCGACGCGAAAATCCCCTGCCTCCGGTAACGCGACAACGGGCCTGCAGTCATGGGCGGTGGCTATGGATTCTCTCGACATAATTTGTATACTGGCGCTCACCGAAACCACTGCCAGTCGTCGATGGAAATATTCAAGGAATTCTCGTTCGAGGCCGCTCACAGACTGCCCAATGTGCCACCGGGGCACAAATGTGCTCGCCTGCATGGGCATACCTTTTACGTGCGCATTCATGTCCAGGGCGAGCTGGATCCGGACACTGGCTGGGTAATGGATTTCGGCGAGATAAAGCACCAATTCGAACCCATCTACCGGCGCCTCGATCACTATTACCTCAACGATATCGACGGTCTTGAAAACCCGACCAGCGAGGTTCTGGCGCGCTGGATATGGCAGCGGCTGCGACCTTCCCTGCCCCAACTGTGCCAAATCGAGATTCGTGAAACCTGCACCAGTGGCTGCATCTACCGGGGCGAATGAGCGGGAAAAACTGTGCACAAACTCACAATGATAGTGTCTACTAACTCTCAAGCCTTGAGACTCTCTAGCCTTCGGCTTGCACCTCAGCCATACAGGTTATGCACATGCAGCTGACCGCATCATTGGCACGTCAGCTGGAGGCACCCTACCTACAGAAACTACATTAATAAAAATATATAACTAATTGTTATTAAAGGTTTTTTATACATTTTGATCGTTTTTTGCTCAGAATCCGGGAATGCCCCGATAGTGCGAGAATACCTCACTAGCTGACACTTTATTCCCAGAGTTGTCCACAGATTCTGTGGACAGTTTCGAGAATTTTTGCCCACCGCCCCGGTTCAACCTGGGCGGCGCAAAAAGCACTTTGGCGCCCAAACCCCATGCTGTGGCTAGCTGGCCCCATCTCCCGCTTGCTGCTCTGCCCCGGGGGCGGTGGCGATTGTGATCAAATTGAACTTGCCTTCAAGGCGCTTCCAGTACCTGGCTTCGGTTTTGAGATCATCTCTGACCAGGGGATTGTCATCCAGCCAGGCTTGGTCAAGCTCAAGCTCGAAACGCCTGACACCGGCGATCCTCAGCGCCAGCTTACCTGGCAGGTTATCGCGCCGGGAACGCGAAAAAATACAAGCCAGGCGCAGGCAGAGCACCATGCCCCATTCGGGTTCGAAACCATAGTTGGCATCGATGCCCCTGAATTTGCGCCGGTGGTTTAGCACCAGAAAGCCCAATAGCTGTTGCTCCTGCCGGGAAAAGCCGGGCATATCAGCATGCTGAAGGATGTAAGCGCCATGTTTTTGATAGCCGGCATGGGACAGCGCCAGGCCAATCTCATGCAAATTGGCAGCCCAACGCAATATCTCACAGTCGCCGCTTTGTGGATCAAGGCTGATCTGCTGCCACAGTCGGACTGCGATACTGCCCACTCGCTGCGCTTGCTGAAGGTCCACCTGGTAGCTCTTCATCATCCCTTCCAGGGTTTCCTGGCGCTTGTCTCGATGATGAAAGCGACCCGCCAGATCATGAATAATCCCTTCCCGTATCGCGTACTCAGACACCTGCATGTGGGCGATGTTGAGTTCGCGAAACAGTGCCTCAAGAATCGCCAGCCCACCAACGATGACCGGGGCCCGATCCTCTGAAAGTCCGGGTATGTCAATCTCCTCGGTCGTCTCGAAACGCAGGATTGCATCCCGGATTCCCTCCAGCCCAGAGAGCGTAATGTCCTGCTGGCCCTGGGCACTGAGGATGCTGCCAAGGGCGCGAATAGTGCCCGAAGACCCCACGACTTCATCGGGCATCGCATAGCCCAATTTACCTGACAAACCCATTAATTCGCGGCGTGCGGCTCGCACCGCCTTGGCATAGGCCCGGGGCTTGAGTTTGCCCTCGGGGAAGAAACGCCGGCTGTAAGACACGCAACCCATGTACAGACTCTCCAGCCACAGGGGCCTGGTATCTCCGAGCACGACCTCGGTGGAGCCACCACCGATATCGATAACCACCCGTTTCCCGTCACCGGTGGCAAGGTCTTTGGAAACGCCCAGGTAGATCAGGCGAGCTTCTTCAATACCACTGATAATATCGATGTGGTGCCCAAGGGTGGCCTCGGCGCGGCGCAGAAAGTGACTGGCATTCTTGGCCACCCGCATCGTATTGGTTCCCACCGCCCGCACCCGGGAAGAAGGGAGGTCGACCGCCAGGGTGCTAAATCCTCGCAATGTCTCGAGCGCCCGCTCTTGCGCCTCATCCGACAAATTCCCATTGTCATCCAGGCCACTCGCCAGGCGCACGGTTTCCTTGCGCTGGTCCAGACGGACCATTTTGCCCTCGCGAAAAGTAGCCAGCACCAGGTGAAAACTGTTGGAGCCCAGATCCAGGGCCAGGTAGGTCGGCTCATTGTTATCGTCTGTATTCTGCAAGGCTCTTCCCCACTGTAATTTTCCCATAGCCGCGAGCAGCAGCCTTGCTGGCAGATCATTCTGTTGATCTCCCCCAAGGACAGGGTCATCATAAGCGCAGTATTATTGTGATGACAGCTATCTTTTCGATTTTCTATGGTCTTTGAATTACAGTGGAGGTAACTACTTCGTGGTGAATTATGTGGATAAGGAATTGAGCTGGCTCTCGTTCAACGAGCGAGTCCTGCAGGAGGCGGAAAACCCCTCGACACCTTTGGTGCAGCGAGTCAGATTCCTCGGCATCTACTCTAGCAACCGGGACGAATTCTACCGGGTGAGGGTCGCTGATGTCCGGCGCCTCGCCAATCTGACCTCGGGCGGCAAAAAACAGCAATACGACGATCTGCTCAATCGCATTAACCAGCGCGTGCTAAAAATGCAAAAGCGGTTCGACGATTGCTACCGCCAGATCATGCAGGACCTTGCCAGCAATCATATCTACCTGATCGATGAGACCCAGCTCACGGAGGCGCAGCTAGCCTACGTGGTGGACTACTTCAATCACCATATCGTCAACTACCTCGACCCGTTTTTCATTGACGAATTTGCCGAGCTGCCCACGCTCAATGACGCCTCTATCTATTTCGCTGTAGAGCTGCGACTGAGCGACGACAGTATGCGCTATGCCGCCGTGGCGATACCGAGCAATCGCTTGCCACGCTTCATCAAAATCCCGCCGCGCAAGGGCAAGCGTGAAACGGTGTTTATCGTGCTCGACAATATCATTCGGACCTGCCTGAGGTCCATTTTCCGAGGCCTTCTCGATATCCAGAGTGCCCAGGCGTACACGTTCAAGATCAGCCGCGACGCCGAACTCGAGCTCGGTGAGGGCATAACCCAGAACCACATCGACCGTGTCTCCAGTAGCCTGCGCCGGCGCAATCAAGCTGACGCCGTGAGGTTTGTCCACGATCGTGCCATGCCGGATGAACTGGTGGGCATGATTACGCGCAAGCTGAAAATGGGCAAATACGATAGTTATACCCCCGGGGGGCGTTACCACAACGCCAAGGACTTCATCAGCTTCCCCAATGTCGGGCCTGCGCGTTTTTTGTATCCGCCGCTAAAGCCGATCAAATTCCAGACCCACGGCCGGGATATCTTTCAGGCCATTCAAGTTCGCGACATAATGCTGTATTACCCCTATCACGATTTTCATACCGTGATAGACCTGCTCTGCACCGCGGCGATCGACCCGCAGGTAAAATCGATTCATATCTCGCTGTACCGGGTGGCCTCAGACTCTTTGGTTGCGGCGGCATTGATCAATGCCGTGCGCAACCGCAAGGAAGTGACTGCGGTGGTAGAATTGCAGGCCCGCTTCGACGAGCAAGCCAACATCAGTTGGGCCCAGAAACTGACCGCTGCCGGCGTCAACGTCATCTTCGGCGTACCAGGCCTCAAGGTACACTCCAAAATTATCTCAATCGTGCGCCAGGAAGCGGGAACGACGCGTTACTACAGCCATGTGGGAACGGGCAACTTTAACGAAAAGACGGCCAACCTGTATTGCGATATCAGCCTGTTCACCGCCAACCAGGAAATAGGTCGCGATATAGCCAACGTGTTCGACTTTATCAAACACAATTACAAGCGCCACCACTTCAAGCGCATTAGCGTATCGCCCTACAACAACAGGCCGACATTGGTCGATGCAATTGATCGCGAGATTGGCTGGGCCCGTCAGGGCAAGGCGGCAAAGATACAGCTCAAGTGCAATAACCTGGTCGACACTGAAGTCGTCAACAAACTCTACGAGGCAAGCGCCGCGGGAGTCGAAGTGCAACTTATCATCCGCAGCATGTGTACCCTGATACCGGAACAACCCGGGCTCAGCGAAAACATCAAGGCGATCAGTATCGTTGACAAATACCTTGAGCACGCCCGCATTTATATATTTCGCAACGATGGCAATCCAGAGTACCTGATATCGTCCGCCGACCTGATGACTCGCAATCTCGACTACCGGGTAGAGGTTACCTGCCCGATTTACGACCCGGGACACCAGGACTTTTTGCAGCAACTATTCGATATCCAGTGGCGGGATAATGTCAAAGCCCGCTCGCTGGCAAACGGGCAGTCAAATCAACTCGCGAACCAGGAACGCAAGCGCAAGGTTCGCAGCCAGGATGCCCTGAAGGGATTTATCGCCCGGCAAAACTATCAGAATGAGGTTCAAATGCCAGAGGAGACCGACGGCTAGCAAAGACCCCCGCCGGGCTTTTACCCGGCGGGGCGGCCAGAGGCGATTGAACAGGTCCTCCCTGCCTTGTCACTCAGTCATTCAAGCGTTTTTGAGTATTTTCGGGGAGATCAGTTTTTTGATTACCCCTTTCTCCTGGGAAAACATCAGCCAGCTGTCAACATCTATGTCAAGCTGGCAGTAGGCACCGGTTGGGAATTTCTCCAGATTTGTGCCGCTGTACCACTCAATCAGGTCATGCAGGGCAGGATTGTGCCCGACCAGCGTGAGTTCGTCTTCACTGCGTTGGGTTAACCAATCCAATAGTTGTCGATAGTCAAACGTGTAGAGTTCATCGCTGTAGATGATCTGTGCCTTATCTAACCCGAGTGCATCAAAAATTTCGTCGATGGTCTGTCGGGCCCTGACCGCAGAACTGCTGAAGACGGAGTTGCCCGCCCAACCCGCCGCCAGACTGGCATGGGCAATCAGCACCGCATCCTTCAGTCCCCGCTTTTTTAATGGTCTCTCCTTATCGCCAAGCAACGGGTCTTTCCAGCTTGACTTGCCATGGCGGAAGATGTGCAGCGTTTTCATCGGGGGGAACTCCTTGGTGGAACGAGGGTGGGTTCAGTCAACCACTGCCTGGCACTGCAACGCGCGGTCAAAAAACCCGGCGCCATCTGGATTGGTCAGGCAAATAGCGCCCGGGCCAACATTACCCAGAGCGTGATGCACGAAAGCGCATACACTCCGAAACGGTGGTTGACATTGTTATAGCTACATTGAATGACACTGTGAATCACGCGCAACGCGACAAAGATCCAGGCACAAGTCAGATGCATGCTGTCGGTTTGCTGAACCAGTACCAGATAAATGCAAACAACGTAAAAAAGCAGCGGAATTTCGAACAGGTTCTGGAAATTGTAACCGGAGTTAGCCGCCGCAGGGGGTAGCAAGTCGTAGAGCTGTTTGGGTGTCGCCATATCCTGGGCGTTTACTCGATTCGCCAGGATATATCGAAAGCGGGTAATAAACATCCAAAACCATACCGCAAATGTCAGGCAGACCATTGCCAATACCGGTGACAGCAAACTTGTATCCATCGCCTAATGCTCCCGAGGGCGTTATGGGTTTACAGCGCTCAGCATACAATGAGCCCCCCCGATATCGCCAGCACTGAATGTCAACACCCCTGAAACTGAATCAAAAACACGCCCCCCGGAGCCTGCGATAGCGCCTTCCCGGGCAGGCATTCCAAATGGCGACGAAATCTGGCGAATTGTCTTGTCTGGCCTATATTTAGGCCAGCGCAATCCTACTATTTGCCACGGAAAGTGTGATGAGGTTCAAGTTTTTCCTGCCGCTTTTATTCGCCATGATTCTGCCGCTAGCAGGCAATTCAGCCACCGACGGGCGCCCCGGCTTGCATTCCAGCGGCCAGATTTTCATACGCCTGCAATTTAACCAGGGCGTGCAGGTCAGCAACCTCAGGGACATCGAGTTGGTGATCGACGACGATATGCTGATGAACGGCATAGAGACCGTACAGGAATTTTGCGTAAGGGGCAGCGGGAGCGGGTATTACCGACTGGTTGCCCACAGTGATCAGGGGGGCAGCACACCGTTTTCTCTGCACGGCAATCGTGGTGAAAACGTCAATTTCAACCTGTATTTCAATGGCGATTTGCGCAGCAACCTGCTCGAACCGATGACGCCGGGTATTCCTTCGAAAAACTATCAAGTGCAAAGCAACGGTGTCAATTGTCATGGCCAGGACAATGCCGCAATTGCGATCCAGATACCCGCACACCAATTGCGTGCCAGGACCGCCCGGGAATTTTCCGGCTACCTCAATCTAACAGTGGCTATTGAATGAACCCAACAGGGCTACCCGTCATGAAGTTCTCAACCCGTCTTTTTATCGCCTGTTGCATGATCGCGATGTTCAACTGCGCAAACGCCGGCATACTACTGGACAAGTCGATCGTCGAGTTTACCGCCGGCGAGGCACCTCGCAAGGACATTTGGGTTATCAACGATGACACCGAAAACGCGTACGTGAAGATCCAGGTACTGGAGGTCAGGAATGCCGGCACCGAGCAGGAAACCCGCGAGGAAATCACGGACCCCGATCTCATCAGTTTCGTTGCGACCCC
>JAHEGP010000141.1 GCA_024645065.1 Cellvibrionales bacterium
TCGCGGTATGATGCCGCCCTGATAAACGGCCCGCCCCGGGACTTCCGAGTTGCCGGGGGCTTTTTCCATCAACCAGAGACCGGAGCTATCCGGACTAGAGACTAGATTCGTGCTGCGAAAGTTATTTCTGCCATCCATTCTGTTGATTCTGGCCTATGGCTTTTGGATCAGCCCAAACTTCAAAACCATCGCGGCCGGACTGGCCCTGTTCCTGTTCGGAATGATATCGCTGGAGGAGGGCTTCAAGGCATTTACCGGCGGCACTCTCGAAACGCTATTGCGCAAGTCCACCGACCGGGTCTGGAAAAGCATTTTGCTGGGTATTAGCAGCACCACCATTATGCAATCCAGTTCCCTGGTATCACTGATCACCATTTCATTCCTCAGCGCCGGATTGATGGACCTTGGCGCCGGCATCGGTATTATCTTTGGCGCTAACCTGGGAACCACAACCGGTGCCTGGCTGGTAGCGGGCTTCGGCCTGAAGGTGAACATCGCAGCCTACTCCATGCCATTGCTGGTGTTCGGGGTCCTGCTCATATTCCAGCAATCCAAGGTTCTGAAGGGAGTCGGTCATGGGCTGGCGGGGCTGGGGCTGCTGTTTCTGGGTATTCACTACATGAAAGAGGGCTTCGACGCCTTCAGCCAGAATATCGATCTGGCCAACTACGCGGTCTCGGGCTACCCGGGTCTGTTCCTGTTCACCTTTATCGGCATCCTGGCAACGGTGGTTTTGCAGTCCAGCCACGCCACGCTGGTGCTGATAATCACCGCCCTGGCGGCGCAGCAAATAACCTATGAAAACGCCATGGCGCTGGCTATTGGCGCCAATGTCGGTACCACCATCACCGCGATGCTGGGGGCAGTAAGTGCAAATATCGAGGGTAAAAGGCTGGCGGTGGCTCACCTTATCTTCAATGTCGTTACTGGTCTCCTGGCGATTCTGCTGATCTCCCAGTTGATCTGGGCGGTCGACTGGGTGTCGGCATCGCTGGGTATTCGCGACCACGACTACACCTTGAAGCTGGCGGTCTTCCACACCCTCTTCAATTTGCTGGGACTGGTTCTCATGACACCTTTGATCCAGCAAATGGTGGTCTTTCTGGAGAGAACGGTGAAGGCTCCGGCAACCGATCGAACACAGCCTCTGTACCTTAACGACGCCACCCTGGAGGTACCCGCGGCGGCAGTCGAGGCAGTGCGCAAAGAACTCATACGGCTCTACGAAAACGCCTTTCACCTGATAGCCCACGGCTTGAGCCTGCAGCGGGGCACCATCAAATCCACCCAGGACCTGAGACAGGCTGTAGCCGCATCGCGCAGATTGATGCCGGTGGATATGGATGAATACTATGAGCGTCACATAAAGCCACTGTATAGCGCTATCGTCGAATTTATCAGCATCGCCCAGGCCCGTCAGCTGCCCCAAAATGAGTCGGATCAACTGTCTGAGTTGCGCGAGGCCAGCCGCAATATCGTTGAAGCGGTTAAGGATATGAAGCATCTGCACAAAAACCTGTCCCGCAACCTGCGCACCACAGATGACGCGATGCGCTCCGAATACGATGCTATTCGCGTGCAACTTGCCACCATCCTTCGCGAGATCAACAGCATCCAGGAGCAGGCACCAGACAGCGACACCATCCTGTCAGCAGATGCCATAGCGCTCGAACTCAAGGAGAATACCCGCCAGCGCGAAAGGGCCCTCGATGAATTGATTCGCAAACGGCAGATAAGTCCGATGCATGCGACTTCACTAATGAACGACAATGGCTACACCCACGACATTTCAGCCAACCTGGTTGAAATGGCTCGCCAGCTTTTTGCGAGCCGGCAGGTTGAACTGAAAAACGCCGAGCAGCAGCTTGCGCTGGAGGAAGAGGATCTGAACAAGCTGATCGGGTAGTCTGCGATTCTCACAATTTGCCACAGGATGACATCATGAAGCTGAATAAAATCCAGGAGCAGCTGGGCGTATTATTGAATGCTAACCAAAGGGCACAGCTCAAAGAGAAAGCGGCGATCAAGCACCTGCTTTACAAGTTGAAGAAAAAAGAGCGCCACCTTCGCGCCAGGCTGGCTACATGCGAAACCGAGGAACAGCGAAAGAAAACCGCAACAAAGATTGCGGTATGCCACGCCCAGCGTGAAAAGGGACTGGCACTATTAAAACAAATCAAATCAAGCCAGTAGCTCTGGCCCCTGAGCTTGGGAACATTCACCCCTGGGGGGGGGGCTGGCGAAGGGCATCAACAGGCAGCGTCGTCCGTCAACCCTCGAGCCCAGGCCAGTGGTCTGACGCTGGCCACAAACCAACAAAGTTTTTGGCCAAAAATGGTAAAATAAGGCAAGGGAGAGGCTATTGTTGGTGATGGACCCGTCGGGAGCGCCTCCCTGGTGAGAGACGTGGTGATTTTTTTTGACTGTTAAGTTGGCAAAGTGCGGTGGTGCCCAGGGCCAGGCCGGCACATTGCCCAGTGAGTGTTTAGTATGAACAAAGAAGAAAAACCCCCAATTTTATGGCTGCAAGCCGGCATTTTTCTTGGCACCCTTCTGGTCGCCGCGATCGGCGTACCCTGGTATGGCGTGAGCCATGGTTTCCACTGGAGTGCCTGGCTGGGATTCGCCCTGGTGCTGGTGGCGAACGGGATTTCGATTACCGCCGGTTACCATCGTCTCTGGTCCCACAATGCCTACAAGGCCAGTGGCCTGCTGCGCTTGCCACTGGCCCTGTTTGGTGCTGCCACCCTGCAAAACAGCATCCTGGTTTGGGCCTCCGGGCACCGCCGCCATCATCGCTATATCGACGATTTCGACAAGGACCCGTATTGCGCCAACCGCGGCCTGTGGTTTTCGCATATTGGCTGGATGCTGCGCGATTACGAATCCAGCAGGGAAGACTTCAGCAACGTCCGCGATCTGCAGCGAGACCCGATTGTCGCCTGGCAACACAGGTACTACGTCCCGCTGGCGCTGGCAATGAATTTCATCCCCCCGCTATTGCTGGGCTGGATAACTGGCGACTGGATTGCCAACCTGTTGCTGGCCGGCGTGCTGCGACTGGTGATCTCTCACCACTCCACGTTCTTTATCAATTCACTGGCACACTACTGGGGCAAGCAGCCCTACACCGACCACAATAGCGCCCGGGATAATGGTGTACTGGCGCTTTTGACCTATGGCGAGGGCTACCACAACTACCACCATCAGTTCCAGAGCGACTACCGCAACGGGGTTCGCTGGTGGCAATTTGACCCCACCAAGTGGCTGATCAAGGCAGCCTCCTGGATTGGCCTGACACGGGACTTGAACCGCACCCCCGATTTCAAGATTCGCGAGGCGATAGTCGCGATGCAGTTCAAGCACGCCGAGCAGAGCCTGGCCCTGTCGATCAACCCTGAGAAGTTGCGGACCATTGTCGAGCAGGAATATCAGCAGTTCCTGCAAAGCCTGCAGCAATGGAAAGCCCTGCGCGAACAATGGTATGTCCGCAAGCGCGAGAAGCTGGCGGAGGCCAGGGATGACTGGTACCGGAAGTGGGACCAAACCAACCTGAGGGCAGGGTTTCGCGAGCTGGAACATGCACTCAAGCTGCAGCAAAAGCGCCTGGAGCAGATCAACCTGCAACTGAGGCTGAGAATGGCCTAGCGGCGGGATGGTCCGAGCTTGGTGCCCGGGCGCTGCCAGGCGCCCTTCCCTATCGTTTTATCCAGCAATGCAGTCGACGCCGTGCGACCTGAAGCCAGCAACTAGAAACGGAACTGGACGCCGGTATCGACCACCACCTGGCTCCATACCGTGCCACTGACACCCAGACTGCAGCCCCCGTCGCAAAACGCGGCGCCATTGCCATCAAAAAAGGTCGGAACCCAGCGCGCGCCGGCTCTCAGTAGCACCTTATCGGTGAGCTTGTAATTGACGCCCCCGGCAACTTGCGCTGATAGTCGGGTCAGGTTCTGCAGGCTATTGTCACTGGGGGAATAGTAGACCGCGCCCACCCCCAGCAGAATAAAAGGTTCCCAGCGCAAATGGGGCCACAGGGTCATCGCCGTGAACTGTAAATGGGTAATCGACAGGTCACTGTCTGACAGGCCGGCGTCGTCGGAAAACGTCGTGTTTTGCCGGCTCAGGTAAAGCCCAAGTCGCTGGTCTGGTCTCTCCCGGTAGGGAAAGTCGATGGCGATCGCATAGTTCGGGGTCTCATCGACCTGCACCTCGGTGTTGCTATCGACATTTTCAAAATCCCCACTCACGGTATAGCCAATGAGCAGTGTGAGGTCGACAGCATGCCCATGGCACGCCACCAATGCCAGCACAATTACAGCAAGTCGTCGCACAGGTCGGTTTCCTCCGCTGGGGTGACAGGATCTGGCGACATTATAATGGCAGCCGGGCACTCGTTACCATTCATCCGGCCGATGGCGGGGCGGTATGTCGGGGTCGGCCCTGAAAGCGATGAAACCCGTGGCTAAAAAATGGCCTGTAAGCAGGATTTTTCTGCACCACTTGCAAGCGGCCTAACTGAGTATTAACGTATGTCCATCAGTTGGCTCGGCGGCGCTTCCGCAGAAAACGCAATGACAGCGAAGCGAAACAAACGCCGTGGATTCATCAAAGTTTCATACCCGCGATTTACACTAGGAGTCTGTCGGACTTGGGGGTTCGTAGCGAGGCGAGTGGGAAAGCGAGTGCATTTTGACGCGATTTTGAGGCGCATAGTGGGGCTATGTAACGAGAAATCGCGTCAAAATGGGCCGGTGTCCCGCCGCCGCAGTAGAATCAGTCTAAGTCCGACAGACTCCTAGGGTGGATTTTCGCCTCCGGCGGATTGCTGATCCCGTGGATGACTTCGTTCAACAGCACTGGCAACAGGACTTTTCGTATGAGTAATAAGGCAAAAACTCGAATAGGTATTATGGGGTTCGGCCAGGTAGGCCGACAGCTCTATCACCTCGCGGCAGAGAGCGACGATCTGGAGATCGTCGCGGTGGCGGACCTCGGTAAAGCCGATATCCTGCACTATCTATTGCGCAGTGAAGGTGCTGACGATTGTCAGCTGGAGGGCAACTACCTCACCAATCCCGCCTTTAAAACCCGAATGATGCAAAATGACGTTCCCGGCGAAACACCGTGGGACGTCTTCGGCGTCGATGTGGTAATCGACGCTACCGGCAAGTTTCGCAGCGCCCTGCCCCTGCAGGGCCACCTCGATAGCGGCGCCCCCCGGGTGATCATCACTTCGCTGCCGGACAGCTCGCTGGACCGACTGCTGGTACCGGGCGTCAATTCCAGTAGCGCAAAAGCCAGCGACCGGCTGGTGTCGTCAGGCTCGGCAACAACCGCGGCGCTGGCGCTCACCCTGAAAATACTCGATGAAGCCCTGGGGGTGGAAAACGCCAGCATGACCACCATCCATGCCTATAGCAGCGACCAACCCCTGCAGGACTATGCCGGCAAGGACAGCCGCCGCAGCCGCTCGGCGGCTGAGAACATCATTCCCAACACAAGCCAGTCCCCGCACTGGGTGGCGCAGTTATTACCCCGGTTCGAGGGCAAGTTAACCGGGCACGCCCTGAACGTCCCGGTGCAGCGTGGGTCGATGCTAGACCTGAGCACTGTGATGAGCAACAGCGGCGTCACGGTAGAGGATATCAACAATGCCGTCATCGCGGCCTGCGACAACTACCCGGGACTGGTAACTACAGTCGAAGACCCCATTGTTTCGTCCGATGTCATCGGCAACCGGCACTCGGTAGTGTTCGATCTGCAGGGGACGCTCAAGTCTGGCAGCCGCATGATCAAGTCGCTGGTATGGTATGAAAGCCTCGGCCATGCCTGCAGAACCCTCGATGTAGTGCGCTCGTATCGCGCACTGGATAGCAAGGAGAGATCACAATGAGAGTAGCTATCAATGGCTTTGGGCGCATCGGGCGTTCGGTGTTTCGTATCCTGGACAAACGCGATGATATCGATATCGTCGCTATCAATGATTTGTTCGAGCACGACGCGCTGAGATATCTTTTGCAATACGACACGATCATGGGTGGTTTCGAAAAATCACTGGCGCTGCAAGACGATCACCTGGTCACCCCCGACAGTCGGGTTCGAATGCTCAGTGAGAGTGACCCTAAAAGGCTGCCCTGGGGCGAGCTGGGGGTTGATGTGGTGGTGGAAGCCACCGGTAAATTCCGCAAGCGCGAACAGATCGATGCACACCTGCAGGCCGGAGCCAAACGCGTCATACTGACGGTTCCCGCCAAAGACGAAATCGATTACACGGTGGTCCTGGGAGTCAACGATACGGGCCTCAACCCGGAGCACCGGATCGTCTCCAATGCCAGCTGCACCACCAACTGCCTCGCTCCGATGGCGAAGGTGCTGAACGACAGCTTCGGCATCGTCGAGGGCCTCATCAATACTGTACACGCCTATACCAACGACCAGCGCCTGGCAGATGTACCCCACTCGGACTGGCGTCGCAGCCGGGCCGCGGCCGAGAACATCATCCCCACCTCGACCGGTGCAGCCAAGGCGGTGGGCAAGGTCATGCCCGAGCTCCAGGGCAGGCTCGACGGGATTGCCGCACGCGTGCCAGTGGCCGACGGTTCAGTGGTCGACCTGTACGTCGAGCTTGAAACCGAAGTGACGGTAGAAAAGATTCACAGCGCAGTGCGCGAGGCGGCCGGGTCGGCGTCGATGCAAGGTATTTTGCAGTATCTCGATATGCCGGTAGTGTCGTCGGATATCATCGGTAACCCCTATTCCTCGATATATGATCCGGCATTTACCTCGGTCAATGTCGGTCGCTTTGTCAAAACCCTGAATTGGTATGACAACGAATGGGGCTATTCCAATCGAGTGGTCGACCTTCTCTCAATCATGAGAGAGTGGGAATAGAACGTTTTGGCAATGGCCGGTAGCGAGCGTCAACCTGGCTGGCTCCCGGCCTATCCAGAAACATCCTCACATCACCCTGCGATGGCGGTAAGCCAGGGACTGATATTGGCGCGGGAATTTACGGCTTCCCGGGGCGTCGGTCGATGCCGATGAGCTGGCGACCCGACAGGCTTTTGGCTGACATCGGTGGCACCAATGCCCGCTTCGCCCTGGCGAGCGCCGCAGATCCGACACCCCGCAAGACCGCGGTGCTGGCCACCTCTGCCTATCCCGACATTGGCAGCGCTGTGCGCGCCTACCTTTCCCAGGTCAATACCGAGCTGCCGCCCCGCATGTGCGCAGCCATTGCCGGCCCGGTCAACTCCGAAACCGTGCAAATGACCAATAACCGCTGGTCGTTCTGCCGTGACGAACTGCGAGCGGGTCTGGGGCTGGAGAACCTGACGGTGATTAATGATTTCGAAGCTATGGCTTGGGGCGTTGCCGGAATCCGGGCGGATGAACGGATCCGGATTGGCGGCCAACACCCTGCCAGCAACGACCACTCCAGGGCCGTCATCGGCCCCGGTACCGGGTTTGGCACGGCGCTGTTACTGAGCTGGGGCTCCGAGCATCGCGTGATCGCCACGGAGGGCGGCCACGCGTCCCTGGCGCCGGCGAATGCCCGGGAACTGGCGGTTACCGAATGGCTGATGCAGCAGGACATTTTCTGTAGTCGTGAAGCCGTACTGTCCGGGGTCGGCCTGGAATGGCTTTACCGGGCTGTCAGTGCCCTTCGGGGGCGGGAAATGCGTTTATCGGCGCCCGAGATTCAACAGCGAGCGGTCGCCAATCAGGAACACTTTGCCCGGGAAGCGCTGGACCTTTTTTGTTCGCTGCTGGGCACGGCGGCAGCCGACCAGGCATTATGCAGCGGCGCGCTTGGGGGCGTATATATTGTCGGCGGCATAGTGCCGCGTTTTATTCCGTTTCTGCAATCGAGCCGTTTTCGCCAACGCTTCGACAGCCAACAGCGAGCCATGCGTGACTACTTACGGAGCATACCAGTTTACATTGTAACCGCAGATAATCTCGGCTTACGGGGAGCAGCCCTGCGGTCACATCCAGCAAATCAAGGGAATTTGAGGGCTTTCCGGTAGACCTCAAAACCAGTAGCCGAAAGTAAGACCGACTACGCTTACAACCTCGCCGTCGACAAAATCGACATCCACCTGCGGGCTTATCTCAAAGCCATAAGCAAGTTCAAACGAGTATTC
>JAHEGP010000142.1 GCA_024645065.1 Cellvibrionales bacterium
GTGCGATCGAAAAAATCCTTCACCGCCCCTGCCATTGCGCCAAAATTTTCGGGACTGCCAATTAAAATCGCGTCGGCCTGCAGCAGATCCCCAAGGCCTGCGTCCTGGGCTCGCTTCAGCCGCACGGTTACCCCCGACTCGCGGCGGGCACCGGCAAAAACGGCCTGTGCCAGTCTTTCGGTATTGCCGGATTGGCTGTGGTATATGATCAGTAGCTGTTTCATGCCCTGCCTCCGCTTTGCCCCTTCAATCCGACAGCCCCGATAACCAGGGCGAGATAGAGCAACAAGCCGACGCCATTGGCCACCAGGTCCAGTAGTGACGCCTCGCGGTAAGTCACCATCGCTTGCGACAATTCAATAATCACGCCAAAGGCAAACAGGCACGGCAGCCGCAAGCGCCAGAGTGAGGAGCCCGGCCAGGCCCGCTCCATCAATACGGCCAACAGGAAAAATGCGGCGGCATGTTGCAACTTGTCCCACAATTGAACCCCCGGCAGCGAATCGCCGGGTAACATTGCCAGCAAATAAATCGCTGGCACGGCTGTCATGAACGCAAGCCTGTAAATACCCGTCATTGTCATTAGTCGTTTCCAGACCCGCAGAACCGGATCATTCGAGTACTGAATTTACTGCCATAGTATAACCGCTGTGGGCATTACTGGCTCCGGCAGAATACTGGCAATCCAGGCACACATTGGCGGCGATCGCGGATGCAGGAAGCCGGGTTACTGGCAGTGGGTTCTCAGCGTCAACCCGCTGGCAGCGGCCCGCAGTGCAAGGGACCGGGAATTTCACTGCGTGCTACGCTGTTACCCCTGCATGGCGGACAACAATGACGATCAGAGAGAGAAAACTGACAAGCTGCAGCAGAAAAAATGCGAAGCGCACGAACACCATGAAATCAGTTTGCTCAAGGCATACGTGGACCAGGGATTGTAAAATGCGAGCAACCAGGATAGTTATCGACAGGTAATTGATCGTGGGGCCGCCTGCGCCACTGACGTAAATTGCAAGAACAATGGCCCCAAATACCGGAAGGTTCTCGATACAGTTTGCGTGCGCGCGCATCGAGCGCCGATACCAATCCTCGCCGTCGATCGTATAAGACTTGAATTCGCTGATCGGGGCCCGTCCGGTTAGAATTCGGCTCCAGCGATACACACCCACCGTGAACAGCAGTAGCAACACAGTCCAGGTTGCAAACCCGAGCAAAGCCCATACTGGCACCGGCATAAACCATTCTCTCCTGACTAATCAACCCACGACATTCGGTGCAAGCGCAAACTCGACCGTTCGCACCATCGGCTCGAAGGGCAAGGCAGCTTGCGCCATAGGATTGGGGGCAAATTCGACGCTCGACCTTGCACCGCGCTTCATTTCGCCATTCATTCAAGCTCGAGTAGGCGCAAAATTATTATCACTTTTCCCCGCTAACGACCCAGCTTTTCCAGGGAAAGACGATCCTGCCGTCGGTTTCAAATTGACGGGCCAGCTCCTTGACCGACTCACCGACTTTAGCTCGGGTCGCATCATCGGCGTTGGACAATGCCATGACAATAGGGGCGGCAATGTCAGACATATAGGCCCAGTACAGCTCGGCCGATTCAAGCTCGAACACCCCTCTTGAAACCGTCAAAAACCTGGACTCGGTAATTCGTAACACCCCTGGCGCTGGCTTTTTCTTCAGCCACTGCCAGCATCTCTTCGGCGAGGTCCACACCGATGACCTCGCCACTGCCCACCAGAGCAGCGGCCGTCAAACCGGGCTCCCCGGTTCCAGTGGCCATATCCATGACCTGATCGCCGGCTTTCAGGCATGCTTTGGCAAGCATGACCTTGCCGGTGCCACTGAGCATGGTCATCACCAGCTCGTCCCATTTTTTCCAGCCGCCAGAAAACCTGTTCCAGGTGATCTTCTGCTGCTCTTTGTATTCCTCTGCGCTGGGCATTTTCAACCCTTATTTACCAGATTCAAGTTCTCGAGTTGTCATTTGGCCTGTCGTGCCGGGCAAAACCTGGTGAATCCCGGTCCCGCTTCAACGCAGGGAGTCATTGATATCCTGCAACACCCGGTTGCCCGGACACAAATCCGACTGCGTTAGTTGATTGAGCGGCTTGTTGCAGGTGTTCATCACCTGATGCATATCCTGACTGTCCTCGTCCATAAAAATCAGCCCGGTGAGGATTTTTCCGCTAGCCTTGTATTCCTGCAGGGCATGCAGAGCCGAGCGCCTGTCAAGGGGGTCAATGGTGTCATCCAGTTTATGAAGATGCACCGATGAGCCGTCATGCAAGGTAACCTCCTTACTGGAGCCCGGTGGATACTGCGCGGTAATCTCCTGGTGCATTGGCACGAAATCGAAATGACCCGTAGTATTCATATGCTCGCGGACATAATCGTAACTTTTGGTCGAGCCGGGATTATTGTTGAAGGTTACGCAGGGCGAAATGACATCGATCAGGGCAAAACCACGGTGCGCAATGGCCGCCTTGATGAGAGGTACCAACTGGGCCTTGTCCCCGGAGAAACTCCGTGCCACAAAGCCCGCACCCAACTCCAGCGCCATCGACACCAGGTCGATAGGTGCCAGTTGATTGACACTGCCGGCCTTGCTCCTGGAGCCCACTTCGGCAGTAGCCGAGTCCTGGCCTTTGGTGAGGCCATAGCAGCCATTATTCTCTACCAGGTACAGCATATTGACATTGCGGCGCACGGCATGGGCGAATTGACCTATGCCTATGGACGCCGAGTCACCATCGCCGGAGACACCAATGTAGGTCAGCTCGCGGTTGGCCGCCGCGGCCCCGGTTGCGACAGAGGGCATGCGCCCATGCACTGAATTAAAACCGTGTGAATTACCGAGAAAATAGGTGGGAGTCTTGGATGAGCAACCGATGCCTGACACCTTCGCCACCTTGTGGGGCTCAATTGACGTCTCATGACAGGCTTGCACGACCGCTGCGCTGATCGAGTCATGACCACAACCTGCGCACAGGGTTGACAGCGCGCTTTCATAGTCTTTTCGGGTGTAGCCCAATTCGTTGCGCGGCAGGTCGGGGTGGGCAAAGGCCGGTCTCAGATAAGTCATCGCCCACCCTCCGCTACCTGATCCATCGCTGGTGTATCCGCCGACGCCAATTGCGACTGGATCGTCTGCTGGATAAAGCGCGCGGTAATTGGCATACCGTCGTAATGTAAAATGGCATGGAGCCGTTGCGGGTTTACACCGAGCTCATTCACCAGCAAAGTCCTCATCTGGGCGTCACGGTTTTGTTCCACCAGAAAAACCTCTTCGTGCTCCTCGATAAATCGTTCGACGTCCTCACTGAACGGGACTGCCCGTAAGCGCAACCCCTCTACCCTGATCGACTCCTCAGCCAGGCGCTCGATAGCCTCCAGGGTCGAAGCGGTGCTGGTGCCAAAAAATATGACGCCGATGCGGCACGGTTCTGAGCGAGGATAAAAAATCGGCTCTGGCACCATCGATTTAGCGGTGTTCCATTTGCGCACCAAGCGGTCCATATTCTTCGCATAGTCCTCGTCGCTCTCGGTGTATATCGCGAACTCGTTCTTGGACGAACCCCGGGTGAAAAAAGCTCCCCTTGTAGGATGCGCGCCGGGTATCGTGCGGTAGCAAATGCCGTCTTCATCGACATCGAGATAGCGGCCGTAGCGCTCAAGCTCATCCAGTTGCTCCGCATCTAACACCTTGCCTCTATCGTATACGCGATCATCTGGCCAGCTTAGGGGGTCACAAACATGATCGTTCATGCCCAGGTCGAGGTCCGACAGCAAAATTACCGGTGTCTGTAATCGCTCTGCCAGATCGAAAGCCTCTGCCATCATATCGAAGCATTCTTTGGGTGTGGCCGGAATCAATAGCACATGACGCGTATCGCCATGAGAGGCGTAGGCCGCAGCCAGGATATCGCTCTGTTGGGTGCGAGTCGGCATACCTGTCGAAGGGCCCGCGCGTTGCACATCCACCAGCACCGCCGGGACCTCGGCAAAGTAGGCGAGCCCGAGGAACTCACTCATCAGGGAAACCCCCGGACCGCTGGTTGCGGTAAAAGCCCTCGCTCCGTTCCAACTGGCGCCAATAACCATGCCCATTGCCGCGAGTTCGTCTTCAGCCTGTATGATGGCATATTTCCTGGCACCACTGCCGGCGTCGATACGCAGCCTTTTGCAATATTTGTCAAAGCTGTCGACTACCGATGTCGACGGCGTAATCGGGTACCAGGCGGCTACCGTGGCGCCGGCATAGATAGCACCGAGCCCGACGGCGGCATTCCCGTCCATCAGTATTCTGTCACCCACCAGGTCCCGCTTTTCCAGGCGCAGCCCGAGCGGGCAATCGAAGTGCTCCAGCGCGTACTGGCAGCCCAGCTCAAGGGCATGGATATTGGGAGCGATGAGCTTCTCCTTGCCCTGGAACTGGTCTTGCACCAGGTTTTTCAACACCGAGAAGTCGATATCGAGCAGGGCTGCCAGGGCGCCGATATATATCATGTTCTTGAATAGCAGGCGCTGCCGCGGGTCTCTGTATTCGGCCAGGCAGATTCGGGTGAGTGGCAGGCCAATGTAGTGGATATCGTTGCGCTGCAGGCGAATATCGAGGGGCTTGGTGTTGTCATACAGGAAATAGCCTTCCTCCCTCACTGAGCGCACATCCTGCGGCATGCTCTGGGGATTGACACTAACCACGATATCCAGGCCTTCCCTGCGGCCCAGATAACCCTTCTCAGACACCCGGACTTCGTACCACGTCGGTAAACCCTGGATGTTGGAGGGAAAAATATTTTTGGGGCTCACCGGGATACCCATGCGAAACACGGCCTTGGCAAACAGGCCGTTGGCGCTGGCGGAACCGGTGCCGTTGACATTGGCGAAGCGAATCACAAGATCATTGACAATGGGCGACGCGCTCATGACAACTCCGCCAGACTGACGTTGTAGAGAAATTTCTGCATATCCCAGGCCGCGGTGGGACAGCGCTCAGCGCAAAGTCCGCAATGCAGGCAAATATTTTCGTCTTTTACCATTACCCTGCGGGTTGGCAACTCTGCCGAAACATAAAGCGGTTGCTCGCGATTGTTTGCGGCCATGGTGAGTCGCGGGCGCAGTGCGTTTTCCTCATCGTTGACGGCAAAGGTGAGGCAATCCGTAGGACAAACGTCGACACAGGCGTCACATTCGATACAGCGAGTTTCAGTGAAGACGGTTTGCGCATCACAGTTAAGGCAGCGCTGGGCTTCATAAAATGCCTGGGTAGCATCAAAACCGAGCTCGACTTCCAGCAGCCGGTCCTGTAATGCTTTTTCCTTGCTGGCATGGGGCACGGCAAAGCGTTTATCGTCACTCACCGGGCTATCGTAAATCCACTCATGCATGCCCATCTTCTGGCTGACCAGGGTAACCCGTGGCGGCGGACGCTCGGCAACGGGTTTGCCGCTGCACAGAAGGTTGATGGAAACCGCGGCCTGGTGACCATGGGCCACCGCGGTAATGATATTCTCCGGCCCGAAAGCAGCATCGCCGCCAAAAAATACGCGCGGGTTCGTCGACTGGAAGGTAACCGGGTCGATTTTGGGCATGTCCCATTGGTCGAAGCTGATATCCAGGTCCCTCTCGATCCAGGGAAAGGCATTCTCCTGGCCGATGGCAATAATGACATCGGTGCATTCGAACAGCACCGGGGCTTCGCCCGTGGAAACCAGCGTGCGTTTTCCTGCGGCGTCGTAAAACGCCTCAACGCGGTCAAAGGTCATTCCCACCAGTTTGCCGTTTTCAACCACAAAAGAAAGCGGCACATGGTTGTCAATAATGGGGATATCTTCGGCCATGGCATCGTCCTTCTCCCAGGCCGAGGCTTTCATATCCTTGAATGGGCTGCGCACGACAACTTTAACGTTGTCACCCCCGATTCGCCGCGAGGTGCGACAGCAGTCCATGGCGGTGTTGCCGCCACCGAGCACCAGCACCCCGGGGCCAATACTCCGGATATGGCCAAACGCCACCGACGCCAGCCAGTCGATACCGATGTGAATATTCCCGGCTCCCGGCTGGCGACCGGGTAAGTCCGGCAAGTCCCGCCCCCGGGGAGCCCCACTGCCTACGAATACCGCGTCATAATCGCACTCGAGGATATACCTGAGGCTGGTGACACGGTGATTGAAGTGGCTACTGACGCCCATATCGAGGATATAGCCCAGTTCTTCCTCAAGCACTTCCTCAGGCAGGCGAAAAGCGGGAATCTGGCTGCGCATGAAACCACCGCCGGCAGCTTGCTCGTCGAACATATCCAGTTCATAGCCCAGTGGCGCAAGATCCCGGACCACCGTAAGCGAAGCCGGGCCTGCGCCAATCAGCGCAACCTTCTTGCCATTTTTTTCCCTCGGAACCTTTGGCATGAATTGCCTGATATCTCCCTTATGATCGGCGGCAACTCGCTTGAGGCGACAGATGGCGACGGCCTCTTCCTGCTCCGACAAGCGCCCCCGACGACAGGCGGGTTCACAGGGACGATCGCAGGTGCGGCCTAAAATCCCGGGGAATACGTTGGACTCCCAATTGACCATATACGCTTCGGTGTATTGTCGGGCGGCAATCAGGCGGATGTATTCGGGGACCGGGGTGTGGGCAGGACAGGCGTACTGGCAATCAACGACACGGTGATAGAATTCAGGATCTTTGGTTTCTGTCGGCTTCACATCTGCATCCCTGTGAATTCGAAGTACAACGCTATGCGGTTGCTGTCATGTATAGCGCGGCTATTTATTAATTGCATCCGTTTTATTAATTGCATCCGTGCTGCCGCATCATGTTCAGCAAAACGTCGCATTTTATTACCGCCAAGTTAATCACAAAGCTCGCCGCAATGCAGTAATTAATCAGGCCAGTAAAGCGCGGTGGGCCGCTGGGGACTATTGGCTTGCGATACGCTGATCCAGCGGGCTGGTATTTTACTCTGGAACCGTTATTCCAGGGTCTCGAGCATCGCCAGCAATGCGGCTTCGTCCATTATTGCTATACCGAGTTGCTCGGCTTTTTGCAGTTTGGAGCCGGCGCCCGGGCCAGCGACCAGATCCGTGGTTTTGGCGGATACCGACCCAGCCACCCTGGCGCCGAGATCCTGCAGCCGGGCCCTGGCCTCGTCACGTGGCATGGTCTCCAGAGTGCCCGTCAGCACAAAAGTTCGTCCTTGCAAGGGCAATGACGCTTTATCCGGAGCCTGACCGTCCTCCCAATACACACCCTCGGCCTGAAGCTTGCGGATGACTTCCAGGTTGTGAGGGGCAGCAAAAAATCGCGAAATGTGCTGCGCCACCACTGGTCCCACATCGGGGACACGCTGCAAAGTTTCACAGTCCGCCGCGATGACGGCTTCGAGGGTACCGAAGTAGCGATACAAGGCCAGGGCTGTGGCCTCCCCCACCTCTCGAATACCCAGCGCGAATAAAAAACGCGGCAAGGTGGTTGCTTTGCTGGCTTCGATCGCCGCCAACAGTTTAGCGGCTGATTTCTCGCCACTGCGCTCCAGTTGCAGTAGCTCAGGTAGCTCCAATCGGTAGATATCGGACACGTTTCGAACCAGGCCCTCAGCAACCAGTTGTTCCACCAGCTTATCCCCGAGACCGTCAATATCCATAGCCTTGCGAGATACGAAATGCTTGATGGACTGCTTTTGTTGAGCGGAGCAGAACAAACCGCCGGTGCAGCGCAAAGCCGCTTCTCCCTCTACCTTTTCTACCGGAGACTGACAAATGGGGCATTGCCGCGGTATCTCTACCGGCCGAGTGTTCGCCGGACGATGGTCCAGTACTACCCGCACCACCTGGGGAATCACATCACCGGCCCGACGCACGATAACCTGGTCACCTATTTGCAGACCAAGGCGCTCAATCTCGTCAAAGTTGTGCAAGGTCGCGTTACTCACGGTTACCCCCCCAACGAACACCGGCTCCAGCCGCGCTACCGGGGTGATCGCGCCTGTCCTGCCCACCTGATACTCCACGTCCAGTAGCCGGGTCATTTCTTCCTGGGCGGGAAACTTGTAGGCGATTGCCCAGCGAGGGGCCCTGGAGACAAAACCCAGCGCCTGCTGCAGGGGTATGCTATCGACTTTATAGACAATGCC
>JAHEGP010000143.1 GCA_024645065.1 Cellvibrionales bacterium
CTCATCGAACAGCTCGGCGGGGTTCTTGCCAAAAATATTCACCAGAACATTGAGGCGACCACGGTGGGCCATGCCAATCACCAGTTCCCGCGCCTCATAAGAGCCCGCCCGTTGGATCAATTCGTCCATCAGGGGAATCAGGCTCTCCCCGCCCTCCAGGCCAAACCGCTTGGTGCCGGGATACTTGGAACCGAGGTATTTCTCAAGTCCTTCAGCCGCAGTCAAACGCTCGAGCAAGTGGATCTTGATCTCCTTGCTCCAGTCCGGTGCCGACCGCACCGACTCCATCCTGCTCTGGATCCAAACCCTTTCATCGGTGGCAACGATATGCGTAAACTCGGCACCGACCGTCCCGCAATAGGTCCTCTCCAGCGCCTCGACTATCGTACCGAGGGTCGCTGATGGCTCCCCAATACTGAGGGTTCCAGTCTGGAAAATCGTGTCGATGTCGGCGCCGGTAAGGCCGTAGAAGTGCAACTCGAGATCAGGCACCGGCTCTCGCTGCAATAAGCCGAGCGGGTCGAGTTTGGCTTGCTGGTGCCCGCGCTGACGGTAGGCGTCTATCAGTTCAACAACGTGGACCTGCTTCCGCTCATAATTGGTGCTGAGGCTCTCTTCCGCTCGCGGATCGGTCATCCGCCTGCGACCCAACTGGGCAAACTGCTCGACTATCTGGGAATGGGGGATGTCTCGAGCAGAGTAGCCATTGACGCGGGGTAGCTTGTCGAAGTAATCACGCCACTCGACATCAATTGCATTCGGGTCGCGCAGATACTCTTCGTAGAGTGCTTCCACGTAGGCAGCGTTGCCACCAAATATATGGGAGCTGCCCCATAGCAACTCCATATTGTCTTTTTGCATGGACGCCAACCTCTAGTCCAAATTGGAGCGGGTTTGTCGCGTTCGCAACCGCCGGGCTGTTGCACTCATAGCTATTATCGCAGCAACAGCAAGCCGGCTTGTCCAAACCGAAAAACCACTCTTGCTTTTATTGTCCATCAACTATATTGACCATCAGCTATATTGACCATCAGCTATGGCTCGCTGAGCAAAATAGTGTTGAATCACGCTTCTTCAGGTCGCACTCTTCAATAGCATGTTGCGAATATGTCCGATCGCCCGTGTCGGATTCAAGCCCTTTGGGCAAACGTTAACGCAATTCTGGATTCCATGACAGCGAAACACGCTGAAAGGGTCATCGAGGTCTGACAGACGCTCGGCCTTTGCGGTATCACGGCTATCGGCAAGGAAGCGCCAGGCTTGCAGCAGGCCCGACGGGCCGATAAACCGGTCTGGATTCCACCAGAAAGACGGGCAGGCCGTAGAGCAGCAGGCGCAGAGAATACATTCGTACAGCCCATCGAGCTTGGCGCGGTCTTCGGGCGACTGCAAGCGCTCGATAGCTGGCGCTGGTTCGTTGTTGATAAGGTATGGCTTGACCTTTTCGTACTGCTGGTAAAACAAGCTCATATCAACCACCAGGTCGCGCACCACCGGCAGGCCCGGCAGGGGCCGCACCACCAGCTTGTTGTTCTTCACCGTGGTCGATAATGGCGTGATGCAGGCCAGCCCGTTCTTGCCGTTGATATTGAGGCCATCGGACCCGCAAACGCCCTCTCGGCAGGACCTTCGGAACGCAAGGCTTGTGTCCCTGGCCTTCAATTGCTCCAGCACATCCAGCACCATAAGGTCTTTACCTTCGGTGTCGAACTGATAATCCTGCATGTAGGGTTCATCGTCTTTCGACGGATTGTAGCGATACACACTCACTTGTAGCATGGTACAACCTCTCAGCTAGCACGACGCACAGACAGCGCCTGCGTTTTCACCATTTAAACCATCATAACGGTGTAGCGATAAAATCTGCACCCGGGCGGCTGGCACGGCTCCGCTCTTGGGTTAACACCGGAGCCGCCGGAACCGCTGATTGCCAGTCGACTGGCACCGATCCAAGCCAAAACCCTGGCAACTCAACGAGCGTCAATTTCCGCAGCTTTGCCTCAATAAACCCGCGCTTTGGGTTCAAAGGTCGGGACCGTGCGAGGCGTAAAATTGACCCCCCGCTTGCCAACCCGCTTCTCGCCAGGGAAAAACATCGAATGACAGAGCCAGTTTTCATCGTCGCGGGTCTCGTAATCCTCGCGCGCATGGGCCCCCCGGGACTCGGTACGAGTGTTTGCGGCGATTGCGGTAGCCTCCGCGACTTCCATCAGGTTCTGCAGCTCAAGCGCCTCGATGCGTGCGGTATTGAAGGCATCGGACTTGTCCTCGAGACGAATATTGTCGATCCGGGGCCGCAGCTCAGTCAGCTTTTTGATACCCTCTTCCATGAAATCACCGCGGCGAAACACACCGAAGTGGTTCTGCATGATGTTTTGCAACTCCTTGCGCAGCCCTGCGGTAGTTTCACCGCTGTCACTGTTATTGAGGCGATTCAGTCTCGCCATGGCCTGGTCGACATCGTCGTCGGAGGGCGAGCGAAGGTCGATCCCCTCTCGCAGAGCCTTTTCAATGTAGAGGCCAGCTGCGCGACCGAATACCACCAGGTCGAGCAGGGAGTTACCACCCAGACGATTGGCACCATGCACGGAGACGCAGGCCGCCTCGCCGCAGGCGTAAAGCCCTTCAATGACGACGTCGTTGCCGCCCGCATCCTGGGTCAAGGCCTGGCCGTCGACGTTGGTCGGGATTCCCCCCATCATGTAGTGGCAGGTCGGCACCACCGGCACCGGTTGCTTGACGGGGTCGACATGAGCGAAGGTCTCGGACAGCTCACAAATGCCGGGCAGGCGACTGTGCAGGATCTCTTCACCGAGATGATCAAGCTTGAGGAACACATGGTCTCCCTCGGGACCACAACCGCGCCCCTCGAGAATCTCGAGCACCATCGACCGCGCCACCACATCCCGGCCCGCGAGATCTTTGGCGTTGGGCGCATAGCGCTCCATGAAGCGCTCGCCATCCTTGTTGATGAGATATCCGCCCTCACCCCGGCACCCTTCGGTCACCAGGGTTCCGGCGCCATAAATGCCGGTCGGGTGGAACTGCCACATTTCCATATCCTGTACCGGAATGCCCGCCCGCAGCGCCATGCCGATGCCATCACCGGTATTGATGTGGGCGTTGGTGGTAGAGGCGTATATCCGCCCCGCTCCCCCGGTGGCCAGCACCGTCGCCTTCGACTGGATGTTGACGACTTCCCCGCTCTCCATACAAATTGCCACAACCCCGACCACTGCCCCGTCCTGGTTCTTTACCAGGTCCACGGCGTACCACTCATTGAGGAACGTGGTCTGGTTTTTAAGGTTGCCTTGATAAAGAGTATGCAACAGCGCATGTCCGGTGCGATCTGCCGCCGCGCAGGTTCGTGCAGCCTGCCCCCCCTTGCCATAATCCTTGGATTGGCCGCCGAATGGTCTCTGGTATATGCGCCCGGACTCAGTGCGTGAGAAGGGCAAACCCATATGATCGAGTTCGAATACCGCCTGGGGCCCGACACTGCACATATACTCTATTGCATCCTGGTCTCCGATGTAGTCGGAGCCCTTGACCGTATCGTACATGTGCCAACGCCAGTCATCGTTGGGGTCGTCGCTGGCGATCGCACAGGTAATTCCGCCCTGGGCAGAGACCGTATGGGAGCGAGTTGGGAATACCTTGGAAATCACCGCCGTTTTGAAGCCGGATTGCGCCATTTGCAAGGCGGCGCGCATGCCTGCGCCGCCACCTCCAACTACCACTGCATCGAATGCGATTGTGCGAAGACTAGCCATGCTCAATTAACTCCACAATACCTGGACACCCCAGACGAGGTAGGTGAATAACAGCAGGGCCCCGCCCAGCTGTACCACCCAGCGAATGACATTTCCCTTGTCTCCCATCATACGCTCGGTCATGTAATCCGTACTGATCGACCACAGACCAATCCACGCGTGAGCCACGGTCGACAACAGCGCCGCTGCGCTGAAGATTCGCATTGCAGTGCCAGCAAACAGCGCCTTCCACTGCATGTAATCAAGGTCGGGATTAGCGAGCAAATACCACGCAATGAAGACACTGTATAACAGCAGGATAACCGCGGTCACCCGTTGCACAAGCCAATCAGAGAGCCCACTACGACCCAAATTCGTAACCGCTGTTACCATATCCAAATCCCCGCCAGAATGATCAGAATTGCCGAAACCGCAAACACGACCCTGGACCCCAGCACCCCGCCCTCCATGGTCTCACCCACACCCATATCCATGATCAGGTGCTTTACGCCGGCGCAGGAGTGGTAGATCAAGGCTGCGGCAACTCCCCACACAATCAGCTTGGCAAAGGCGGAATGAAACACCTCTCGGGCCGAAGCAAAGCCTTCCGGTGAGGCCAGCGACTGCTGCAACAACCACAGCAATACACCCACTCCGACGATGAGAATGGCTCCGGAAGCGCGGTGAGCGATAGACACCCACGCAGTTACGGGCAACCGCATGGTACCGATGTCGAGGTTAACAGGTCGTTTATCTTTCACGGCAATATCACACTTTTTGTGGCCCTGGCGTTACGGGCGGTTGAGTTGTCCTTGCCCGGCCCCGAGGCGGTCCTTGGTAGCGACGCTTTTTGCGACGGGGATGCGCAATCGTGAAGAGCGGAAAATTATAGACAGATGGCGCTTGAAATACAACGCAGCCGGGTTGCACCGAAGGTAGTAGCTGACATACTCAAAATGTCGTCAAAGTACTGTTAAAAAAGGGTTTTGCGCATAAGCAACCAAAACTGCGCCAGGGCGTTTAGACTAAAGTCCAGTATCCCCACAAGCCCTGAAGCCCATTTGTTTAATTCACCTCAATTGACAAACTTATTCGAAACTCTATAGTTGACCCTCCAGCCAAAAGCCGTCACAGCAGACGACAGCCGCAGTACAATGGCGCAGTACAATGGATAGGAGCACAGTAATGACTGACCGCAAAGCCACGCTCACCATCGACGGACTCGATGAAACACTTGAACTTCCGGTTTATGAAGGAACGCTGGGGCCAGCTGTGGTCGATGTCGGCAATTTGGTCAGCAGTGGCGTCTTCACCTACGACCCTGGCTTCACCTCCACCGCCTCGTGCGAATCTGCTATTACCTACATCGACGGCGGCAAAGGGGTGCTCTTGCACCGGGGCTATCCCATCGAGCAGCTCGCGGAGCATTCTCACTACCTGGAAGTCTGCTACCTTTTATTACACGGTGAATTGCCCAACGCTGAGCAGTCAGAGAACTTCGAGTCAATCATACGCAATCACACCATGGTCAATGACCAGGTGAACACTTTTTTCCGGGGCTTTCGCCGTGACGCTCACCCGATGGCCATCATGTGCGGAGTGGTTGGCGCCCTGTCCGCCTTTTATCACGACGCAACGGACATCTCAGACCTGGAGCACCGGGTGATCAGCGCCCATCGACTGGTTGCCAAAATGCCGACCCTGGCGGCGATGACCTACAAGTACACCAAGGGCCAGCCCTTCATGTACCCGCGCAACGACCTGGATTATGCGGAAAACTTTCTCTACATGATGTTCGGCAACCCCTGCGAGGAATACAAGGTCAGCCCGGTGCTGGCGCGGGCAATGGACCGCATATTCCTGTTGCATGCGGATCACGAGCAAAACGCCTCAACGTCCACGGTGCGGCTTGCCGGCTCGACCGGGGCGAACCCGTTCGCCTGTATCTCTGCCGGTATTGCTGCTCTTTGGGGACCGTCCCATGGTGGCGCTAACGAAGCCGTACTGTCCATGCTCTCCAGAATTGGTGACGAGTCCCGTATTGAGGAGTTTGTTGCACGGGCCAAGGACAAGGACGACCCGTTCCGGCTGATGGGCTTCGGGCACCGCGTCTACAAGAACTTCGACCCCCGCGCTACGGTATTGAAAGAGGCAGCCGATGAGGTATTGCAGGAATTGGGCATGGAGAATGACCCGCTGCTGAGAATCGCCCGACGCCTCGAAAAGATAGCCCTTGAGGACAGCTACTTTATCGAGCGCAAACTCTACCCGAACGTCGATTTCTACTCCGGGATTATCCTCAAGGCGATCGGCATTCCCACCAGCATGTTTACTGTTATTTTTGCCCTGGGTCGCACCATCGGGTGGATCGTTCACTGGAATGAAATGATCAGCAACAGCTACCGGATTGGTCGACCACGCCAGCTTTATATCGGTCACAAGCAACGCGACTACGTCAAGATGGAAGACCGGAGCACGACCAACGCTTGAGGGCACAGGCCCTTGCGCTGGTGATCCAGCCTGAAGCCGCTCAAACAGACATGAGCGGCTTTTTTATTACCGTCTCAGGAGCCCCGACCGGTCTCCCGCGCTGGCATCGCCAGGGCCACTCCAACAGCACACCCCACTCCAACAACACACAGTAACCGCTGCCGGAAGCGAAGCAGCTAGGGGGCAGATTCTTTCGCCGGCTGCGGTTCTGGCCCAAACCAATAGAGCAAAGACGCACCCAGAATGCCCGCAATCAATGACCCGGCCAATACCCCGGCCTTGGCATAGAGCAGGTCCTCAGGGGAGTTGGCAAAAGCGAGTTCGGCTATGAATATCGACATGGTAAAGCCAATACCGCCGAGCAGGGCTACGCCGACAATGTGCCGCATTGCGCAGCCCTTGGGTAATTTCCCGATGCCCAGTTTCCAGGCCAACCAGACGGAGCCTGCGATACCCAGCGCCTTGCCCGCGACCAGGCCGAGTACGACACCGAGCGTTACCGAACTGAAGCCCTCTTCACCCGCCTCGAAAACCGATAGCGGCATCCCTGCGTTAGCCAGTGCAAACAGGGGTATCACCATATAGGTCACCGGGATATGCAGTGAATGTTCAATCCGCTGCAGCGGCGCCTGCACCATCTTGCAGCCTTGCTCGAGAGACTGGACACAGGCCCTGAGCTGGTCGTTTTGGTAGATATCGCTGCCGGGTCGGTAACTCCCGTCAAATCGCCGAATCAGGGTTTTTACGTGGGCACTGAACCCGACCGGGTCATACTTGGGTCGCGCCGGAATGGCAAATGCCGCAATCACCCCGGCCAGCGTAGCATGCACACCAGAGGCATACAGCGCCAGCCACAACATCAGACCCAGCACCATATAGGGAGTCGGTTTGCGCACCCCGAAAAAGTTGGTCATTATCAGTAACAGGACGACCAGGCCCGCCATTAAAAGGCCCCAGAGATTGAGGTCCTGGGTGTAAAAAACCGCGATAACGATAATGGCACCCAGGTCGTCCACGATGGCCAGCGCCACCAGAAACATCAACAGGGACCTGGGTACACGACTACCCAACAAGGCGAGGATGCTGACCGCAAACGCAATATCCGTGGCCATGGGTATACCCCAGCCCATCGCCTGATGACCGCTCGGGTTTACCATGTAGTAGAACAGAGCCGGCACCACCATGCCACCCAAAGCGGCGATCGCCGGCAATACCGCCAGGCTAAAATCAGACAGCTCGCCCACCAGAAATTCACGCTTGAGCTCCAGCCCAACCAGAAAAAAGAACAGTGTCATCAGGCCATCATTGATCCAATGATGCAGTGACATTGACAGCGTGGTCGTACCCAACTTGATCGAAAGTTTGGTGTGCAGAATATGCTGGTAGCTTTCACTGAGCGGAGAGTTGGCAATGACCAGGGCAATGACCGCGCAGCTGAGCAGCAACAAACCGCTGGTCGACTGGCGATGGATGAACTCCTCGAAAGGCGTAAAGATGGTTTCAAAAGCGCGCTCCCACGGCGCCAGGAAGACATGCTCTGCCGCCACCGCGGGCTTGCCTACATCACTCTTTGCCATTACCTGATACCTGTTATTGAAAAGCGCGCACCCACTTCGCCAGGCTTTGGAACCTCGCTGTGCGCTAACGATATCATAGAAAACTCGGGCGGTTGCAAGTACCTTGGTTACTGACCCAGGATTGACCGTCTACAGATCAATCAAGGTGTCATGCTGGACCAACCGGGAACCGCGCCCCGGGGCTCAAGCTCGGCTATTGGAATTTATTGCAGGGTAAACTTGACCGGGATCG
>JAHEGP010000351.1 GCA_024645065.1 Cellvibrionales bacterium
GTCGTCGGCATGGGCAAATCAGGTCACATCGCCAACAAAATTGCCGCCACTCTCGCTTCAACGGGCACCCCGGCTTTTTTTGTCCACCCGGCGGAAGCCAGCCATGGCGACATGGGCATGATCACCCGCAAGGATGTCGTGCTTGCCCTGTCGAATTCCGGCAGCACCTCGGAGATTGTCACTCTGCTCCCGTTAATCAAGCGAATCAATGTGCCACTCATAAGCCTGACCGGCGATCCGAAATCTACGCTTGCAACGGCGGCCGACGCCAACCTGGACGTCAGTGTCGAGCAAGAGGCGTGCCCACTAAACCTGGCACCCACCTCTTCGACCACTGCAGCCCTGGTTATGGGAGATGCACTGGCGATAGCGCTACTGGAAATGCGCGGCTTTACGGCCGAGGACTTTGCCTTTTCCCACCCCGGTGGTGCCCTTGGCAAACGCTTGCTATTGAAGGTGCAGGACGTGATGCACAGCGGCACTGCGCTTCCCCGGGTACACCCCCGGACACCTCTGCCGGAGGCGCTACTGGAAATCACCGCCAAGGGGCTGGGAATGACGACGGTCGTCGACCATCATGGCGACCTTGCGGGGATTTTTACCGACGGCGACCTGCGCCGCACCCTGGACCAGCACCGCGACTTTCATAGCACCCGGATGGAAGAGGTAATGACCGTCAACTGCAAAACTGTCACGACTGATATGCTGGCAGCAGAAGCGCTTCGGATCATGGAGGATAATAATATTACCGGGCTGGTGGTTATCGACCCACAGCAACACCCGATCGGCGTGGTCCATTTGCATGATCTTATCAAAGCCGGCCTGGCCTGAGCGACCGACCACCATGAGCGCTTATCTGCGAGATATTTCCGACAGGGTCCTCCACCAGGCCCGCCAGGTAGAGCTCTTGACTCTCGATGTCGACGGTGTATTGACGGACGGATCGCTGCTTTTGTCGAAGCAGGGTGAAACGCTGAAGAAATTCAATACCCTTGACGGGCTCGGCATCAAATTACTGCGACAGGTGGGCGTCGAAGTTGCCCTGATCACCGGGCGCGGCTCCCCGATCGTCAGCGCCAGAGCTGATGCCCTTGGCATTACCCACGTCTACCAACACTGCGAAGAGAAGTGGCAAGCGATAAACGAACTGCAATCCCTGCTGCAGCTCGATAAAAAAGCGATTGCCCACATGGGAGACGACCTGCCAGACCTGGGGGCAATGGCACTGAGCGGTTTCGCCATTACCGTACCCAATGCACATCCGCTGCTGCTTGAACGTGCTGACTTTTGTACCACCAGAGCCGGCGGGCAGGGAGCGGTGAGAGAGACCTGCGATCTCATCCTGTATGCCAAAGGACTGCTCGATTCCGCAGTGGGGGTATACTACCAGCCCTATGCTTAGAAAACTGCCTACCAATGTTCTCAGCGGGTTACTGGCCCTGGTCGCAGCGCTGGTGTTTTTCTTCTGGCTGTTCGATACCGACGACCCCACCGTGGGCCTGTTGCCGGGTCACGCCCAGCAGCCACCGGAGTGGTATTGGGAAAATGCCAGCTTCTGGAACTTCGACGCCGAGGGGCAACTGGAACAGGAAGCCACTGCCACCCGGGCGGAATATTACAGCCAGGAGGATACCATTTACCTGGCCAACCCCAGATTAACCACCTATGTCGGCAACGAAGATTCCTGGCATACCCGCGCAGAACGGGGTGAGGTGCGTGAGGGAAAGGACGTCGTAGAGCTGCTGGACTCGGTGGAGATTTTCAAGGGGGATGGTTCTGTCACCATACGCACCGATGAAATGACTTTGATACGCAGCCAGGACATGGCTGTCACCGGTGCGGCAGTTAGCATAACAGGTGACACCAGCCGCACTGACGCCATCGGTATGCGCGCATGGTTAAGGCAGGAAAAAGTTGAATTGCTGGCAAAGGTTAAAACTGTCCATGAACCCGATTAATAAAACCCGTACCTTACTGCTTGCCTTGCTGCTGGGCTTTAGCTTTGCCGGCGTTGCGCTGGAGGAAGACCGCAAGCAACCCATACAGATCGAATCTGACCAAGCCGAACGTAACGAAAAAGCCGGCACTACGATTTATATGGGCAATGTGGAACTGACCCAGGGCAGCCTCAAAATGCTCGCAGACCGGCTCGAAATCTATACTCTCAAGGGCAATCAGCTTGAGCGCATCGTCGCTTACGGCAAGCCGGCCTATGTTGAACAGAAGCCGGAACCGGATAAGGCAATTGTCAAAGCGAGGGGCGAGATTATTCGCTATTTCGTTGCCGAAGAACGACTGCAACTGGAAAAAAACGCGTCGATAGACCAGGACGGGGCGATGGTAAAGAGCAATACCATCGATTACTTTATCAAGGATGAAGTCGTCAAGGCCAGCGGCAGCGAAGAGCGCGTCAAGGTCGTTATCCCCCCCCGCGACGAAACCGCCAAACCCTGACAAGAGACCCGCCGCGCATGGCTACTCTGCAAGCTAAACAACTCGCCAAGAGCTACAAGAGTCGCAAGGTTGTCAA
>JAHEGP010000352.1 GCA_024645065.1 Cellvibrionales bacterium
CTACGAGATAAAGGATGGGCACCTCCTAACCAATCTCGCAGGGCAGCGCCTGGCGGTGCAGGTTTTCCGGCGGGGAGGTGATTTGCTCGCTGCCCGAAACGATGAATTTGGGTTCGTCAATTACGCAGTGAAAGTGATCAAGGAGCAATAGCGGCTGACAGGACCCGCCATTGTGCTGCCGCTTAGGCGCCCGCCCTTCAGCCCGCGATGGCTCAGTGAGGCCATCGCGGATTGATGGCCAAATGAAAGTCGGCTAAAGTCTGCAAAACGCCTTGGCCCGACCGGTACGGTGCAGGTCGGGGAGTCCAATAACAGCCATAGGTTTGAACAGGGTGGGGCATCAATGGGCCATGTAATGCGGGCAGCCACAATTCAAAGCCTGGGAGCTTACCTGGTACAGTGGAATGAGAAGCCGGGCAACTTGCTCCGTAAAATTGGAGTGTCGCCCGCTGCGTTGCTGGATAACAATGCCCTCCTGCAGCGTGACGCCGTCCTGGCCATGGAAAACCAGATAGCGCGCATCACCGGTGACCCGCTGTTGGGTTTTCACACCGGCCAGATGTTCTCTATGCAGCAATTCGAAGATTGGTCTGCCCGGCTGCTGAATCAGGCTACGCTGGGGGATGTCCTCCACTACACCTGCCGAAATATATCGCAGATCGAATCAGGGACAAAAATCTCGCTCAGGCGCAAGGGGCGATTGGCGTATCTCTGTTCAGAGATGCAGGGCGACATTGGGCATGATCCGCGTTATCAGCTTGATGGGCACTGTTTTATCCTGAGAAGCCTTTTACACCTGGTGGGAGAACCGTTGGATGTTCTGGTTAAACTGCCGCATGTTGCCTGCCAGGCCGACGATGTGGAATGCCTGCTGGGCGCGAAGGTGCAGTTTGATAGCGACACCATCGAGCTTGTTTTCCCCTGGGAAGCCTTGCAAACCGTGCTGTCTGGGCACATCAAAGCCCCCCCAGTGCCGCCCAAACCCTTTGACGACTGTCTCGGCGTTATGAAGGCGATAAAGGCCACCATATGCTATGGCCGGCCGACTGCAGAGAAGTCGGCTGCCACATTGGGCGTCAATCTGAGGACAATGCAACGACACCTCGCCGCCTGGGGAGTGACCTTCGAGTGGTTGCTCGACGAATACCGCCGCCGGACGTCTGTTGAATTCCTCAACTCGGGTAATCTGACTATCACTGACATTGCGCTGGGTCTGGGCTATTCCGATTCTGCCCATTTTACCCGGGCATTCCGTCGCTGGTATGGAATGCCGCCGAATCATTGGAGAGCGCGGGAATCAGGTCTGTCGGAATCAATCCGGCTGGCGGCCACCCCTGCCTGCGCAGCGGTAGCAAACATCTAATCCGACGCTGGCCGGAAGGCTTTTGTACTGGCCGAAAGGCTTTTGCAGTTGGCGCGCCTGGCAGGATTGATCGTTTCAGCCTTTGGGCTGTAACGACCCCTGCGGGGCTTCGGCGCGGTGCGCCTCGTCCAAAACGCGATGCGTTTTGTCGAACCGGCAGGTTCTCACCCACCACGCTAAGCAAATTAAAAAGCCTACCCCTTGCGGAGTAGGCTTTTTAATTTGGCGCGCCTGGCAGGACTCGAACCTGCAACCCTCGGGTTCGAAGCCCGATACTCTATCCAGTTGAGCTACAGGCGCGGCTTGGGGGCGGATTGTAGCAGAATCGACTGGTGTGGGGGAGGCTCAGGGAGGACAAGATTGCAGCTATTTGGCGGTAATGCGCGCTGGCGGCGCATTTCAAAGTACAATTCCCGGAAATTCCGGGATGACTATCGCGCTTGTCTTCGCTATTGTTAGTAATGTGATCGGGTTCACACTTTTATGTATCGTGGGGCAGTTGACTGACCTGCAGAGAGAGAGAGTCATGCCAGAAGTTAAATCAAGTCCATGTCGAAGCGGTGTGTTCGGTAAGCTGGGTGGTTGGGTGATGCTGGGTACACTGTGGCTTTCTTTGGTTTCGGCGCCGCCGCTGCGTGCTGATGTGTTGCCCAGGCCAGTGGCATTGGAGCCGGAAATTGCTTTTTGGCGGCGCGTTTTCTCGGAGATTGGTTCTGATCAGGGCCTGGTGCATGACAATCGCCATCTCAGGGTCGTGTATGACACTGTATCCATTCCGCCCCACGCCTCCCCCAAGCAGCGCCAGAAGATATTCGATGAGGCCAAGGATGCATACGCTGACATCTTGAAGCGACTTGCCGAAGGTAACCGCAGTAACCTCGATGCGGAACATCAGGCGGTGCTCTCGCTATGGCCGAAGGACATTTCCAATGATGAATTGAAGCAGGCGGCCGGGCGCTTGCGGGTGCAACAGGGGCTGGCCGATCGCTTCCAGCAGGGCATGGTTCGCTCCGGTCAGTGGCTTGACCACATTCACACACATTTGAAAAAAGCCGGCGTCCCGGCTGGGCTTGCGGCCTTGCCCCATGTCGAGTCGTCTTTCAGCCCTGATGTGTATTCCCTGGTCGGGGCTGCTGGTTTGTGGCAATTTA
>JAHEGP010000144.1 GCA_024645065.1 Cellvibrionales bacterium
TAGCAGCAGTCAATTCGAATAACGCCCAACGGTTGTTAAGATAGTTGGGAATCAAGCCTGCCCACACAGCACCATAAAACCATACGATCGCTCTATCGCAATTGACAGAGAGTATTCCAATTCTATCACCGGGGCCGGCGCCCTCCGATCGAAGCGCTCCGGCACAGGTAGCCACCTGGTCATAAAGCTCGCCATAACTGATGGAACGGTTCCCATATACAAGAGCATCTCGCTCCGGAAAGCTGTTCTTTGCTCTATGCAGACCCTGCGTAATCAAAACCACTAGCCTCCTGTAAAAAATTGGCGCTTCCACCGGGTCGATCAGAGCCTGAAAGAAACCGGCTTGACCCGGGGCACCGCCGTCGATGGGAGTATCAGCAATGCCGCTGGCTGCGCAAAGCACAAGATGAAAGCGCGCGATCCGGATATGCGCCAGACGCGCAAGGGTAATCAGTGGTACTTCTCAAGAGAAAAGCCGGCTTGCTTTTGAATCCTGCGAATTTACGCCCCATCCTGAGGACTCGGCTGAGGGCTTTGCTGACAGGCTGCCAGGCCGACCAAGGTTCCCATCACCTTTTTGACTGCAACGGCCCCGAACTAACGTTTTCCGATAGCAGACTTTACGATTCTCATTATTGCCCCGGGAGGAATCGGGTAGAAGATTGCCGCCGGGTCTGCGGCGATGGCAGCCACAATACCGTCAATGTCTTCCACTGCAATATTGTGAGAAGCAAAGTCAGAGGCGCAGCCGATGTCATGTTGCAGACGGATAATCGCTTCGATCACCTCTGTCAGCAGGGCATCACCTTCTTTGCCCTTCGTGTCGATATCCAGGGCCAACGCCAGGCGTTCGGCCTGGGGCACATAAAACTCGGGGATTTCAGTCATTACGATAGGCAGCAGTGCTGCATTGGCATCACCGTGAGGGATATGGTAGAGGGAGCCGAAAGCGTGGGCGCAATTATGAATTGGCGCTGCATTCAGTGCATTACTCAGGGCATTACACGCCATCGTACTCGCCTGCAACATATCCGCCCGGGCCTCCAGGTCCGAACCCGAATGCACTGCCCTCGGCAGGCGCTTCATAATCAGCTTTGCTGCCATGAAAGCGTGGGCATCAGAAAAGTGGTTTGCAATGGGAGAGGTCGTTGCTTCTATTGCATGGGTCAGTGCGTCCATACCCGTTGCTGCGGTTATGTGCGATGGTAATCCACAGGTGATGTTGGCATCCAGCACTGCCATATCGGCATCGATAAACGGCGCCAGAATGTTGCCTTTCAGGCCTAATTTTTCGTTATAGAGAACGGCTACACCAGTGGCTTCTGCGCCCGTTCCTGCTGTAGTCGGCACTGCAATATGCGGAATCGGGATAGGTTTGGCTTGCGGCCAGGATTCCAGTTTGATACCTGACTGAATGGCATCGCGCACATCAATGAGATTGTGGTGCAAGGCGTATTTAACGCCTTTCGCAGCATCCAACACGCTGCCGCCGCCTACTGCCAGGATAGAATCTATCGCATTGGTTCTGGCAAATAGCAGCGCATCGTTAATCGTCTCACAGGCGGCATCAGGACCTATATCTGTATACACACCGGCGAGAATGGGACCACAACTTCCGACATCAAGATCAAATATGCTTGCAAGCTGATCGACGATGCCTGCCTGCACCAGGCCCTGATCACTCAACAGTAGGACGCGCTTCGCTCCCAATCCATCAAAAAGGCCGGGAATGCGGATGATGGCACCCAAAGCACAATGTATTTCCGTGCGTAGTTGATAGCTAAAGTAACCGGTATTGGACATAGACTGTGCCTCTCATAAGTATCAAGAAAATGGCCCTGCTGAGCTGGCCTATCTCATTTTCGTATGCAAGAGCCGAAACAGTGATTTCTTGAAAGGATCGCGCTGAAAGGCGGTGCTAACAGTTTTCGTCTCGGTATAGTTGTGCATGCTGCCGCCAAGTTCGCGGCCGTAGCCGCTCTGCTTAAAGCCGCCGAAAGGAGCATCTGAACGCATCATATGCCAATCGTTTATCCAGACAGACCCCGCACGCAACTGTCTTGCCAGGTGCTGTGCGTGTACGACGTCAGTTGTCCAGATACCGGCAGACAACCCATAGTCCGTATCATTGGCGATAGCGATAGCTTCTTCCTCGCTCTGGAACTTGATCACAGATAGTACCGGCCCAAAAACCTCCTCTCGCGCCACACGCATGTCGTTAGTCACACCGGTCAGAATTGTGGGCGCAACAAAGAATCCGCACTCACAGCCTGCTATCGCAATTCGTTGCCCGCCGCACTGAATAGTCGCACCTTCTCTGCAAGCGGACCCTATGTACTCCATGACCTTTTCACCATGAGATGCCGTCGACATGGGCCCCATACCCGTCTCGGGATGCATTGGATCGCCCAGCACCACCTTTTCAGACAGAGACACGAGCCTGTCGACCAGGCGATCATGAATACTCTCGTGAACAATCAAGCGGGTACCAGACTCACAAAGCTGCCCGGCATTCAGGAAAACACCGTAAAGCGCGCCATGGGCGACTAGTTCGATATCTGCATCCGCCAGCACGATACCCGGCCCCTTGCCCCCCAACTCAACTGTGACGCGCTTCATGGTTTCGGCGGCGACGACCTGAATATGCTTGCCAACCTTCGTCGACCCGGTGAAAGATATTTTGTCGATATCGGCGTGACTGCAGATAGCCTCGCCGACTACCGGCCCGAGACCATTGACCACATTCAAAACGCCGGGTGGCAGCACGTCGGCGAGTATCTCTGCCAGTCGAAGGGTAGAGGTCGGCGTCATCTCCGAGGGCTTGATCACCACCGTATTTCCTGTCGCCAGGGCCGGAGCTACTTTGAACGCAAACAGCAGCAGCGGTACGTTCCAGGCAGTAATCAGGCCACATACACCGATTGGCTCGCGCCGAACCTGGGTGTTGCAGGGCTCCGGCAGCGGTCGCGCGGGAAGGCTCTCTACAAAGGGAAAAGACTTGACCGCTTCGGCCAGCACCATAAAGAGATCGATTATCGCGGGAAGATCCAGGCTCAGTACCCGGTTAATCGTCCCTCCAGAAGCAAGCACTTCCAGTTGGGCCAGTTCCCCGGCGTGTGCGGCAATTTGATTGGCAACGCTATAAAGCAGCTGAGATCGCTGAGTGGCAGGCATATCACGCCAGGCCGGATCGTTGAAAGCCTGCCGGGCCGCAGCCACCGCAGCATCCACATCCTCTGGACTTCCCTCCGCAACCGCTGCCACCGCCTCACCGGTGGCGGGGTTGTTTACCTGCAAATAGCTGGCCGACATGGGCTTGTATTTTTGCCCATTAATGAAGTGTTCGTATCTTGGAATACTCAGTGATTCTTTCATGGCAAGCGCGACCACTCCCTGAAAAACATAGACATGTTTATGCTGAACGAAGCAAGTTTATAGCAATGCAGTTCTGCGCTAGAATCCCCTGCGTGTATTTCAGTTGTCTTTTCGTTTCGAACAAGCTGCATCTATAAAAGGTCAAGGCATATACCAGCAGGGATTTGACAGGACAGTTCGGTAAACAAATCATCATGCCAAGTCAATTATCGACACCTGGGAAATATACGCTGATTGGAAGCTGGGCTTTACTGATCGGGAAAGCGCTGGATAGTTATGGCCTTGACGGAAACAAGCTCTGCAAGCAGTTTGGCGTAGACCTTCTGGAGGCGGCGGATCCTGACAGCCGCTTCTCAAGTTCCCAGCTTGGAATACTGTGGGAGTCGGCGGCGGAAATTTCCGGGGATCCGGCGTTTGGTTTACGCGCCGGCACTCTTGTTGGTCCATCAACCTTCCGCGCCCTGTCAGTCTCGATGTGGATGAGTGCAAATCTGCTGGAAGCATTTGAACGCGTCGTCCATTATTCCGGTATGTTTGCAACAACCGGGAACGCCGAGTTAACAGACCTGAAAGACCGCTTTCGATTCAGCATTCACCTCGAGCGTGGCGAAGACGGCAATATTGTTACCAGCCTGCACTCTACGGACGCGCTGATGGCAGCCTACATCACCTTTTGCCGGATGCTGTACAAGGCGGATTTCAAACCCCTTGCGGTGGACCTCATTCGCTCGCACACTGAATTTCCTGGTCAATATCACGAGTTTTTCGCCTGTCCGGTAAATTTTGGCTGTCGTAGCTTGTCGATCTACTTTGACAAAAAATCGGCCACGGACACTCTCGCATCAGCAGATGCCAAAATGGCATCACACGCCGACCAGGAGATCGTGAATTACCTTTCTCGAATGGAGCGAGATGACATCGTCTCTCAGGTCCAGTCCAGGGTACTCGAACTCCTGCCGCTGGGAGGATTTTCGCGCGAGCGCGTTGCCAGAAGCCTCAATATGAGTCTCAGTAAACTGCAGAAGCAATTGCACAGTCGCGGTACCAGCTACCAGCAAGAGCTTGAGAAAACCCGCATGAGCCGGGCCGCGCACTATCTGCAACAAGCAGACCTGTCAGTCGGCGAGATAGGCTATCTTCTTGGGTTTTCCAGCACTGCAAGTTTCTCGCGCGCATTCAAGCGCTGGACCGGGAATTCACCCACATGCTACCGCGTGGCGCGCCGCAAGCGCCCAAATCGGCTGAACACTTGACCTTAAGCAACGCGGTCGTGCAGGAGTAAAACTAATGAAATCCCTGGTTGGAAAAGCAGTCGTTATCACGAAGACCAGGCGAGGCATTGGTCCTGAAACTACGATGCGTTGCGCAGGAGCTGGTGCGAATATTGCGCGCGCAAAAAAATCCGACCAGCGTGGAGTGAAAGCAGGGGTTGAATTAGCCGATTTTTGGCGGGCGGCGCGCTAATCGACCTGGCTACTGTTAGAATCGGATTTCAACACTTGTGCGTTTTACACGGCCCGTATTCACCACATGGATGGGAGTGGTCAGCCCGCAGTCAATTCGAGGGGCTGTCGCCGGCTCGTCCCAAGGTCACCGAGGGCAGCTCTCCAAATACCTTACGATAGTCTGCGCCAAACCGACCCAGCTCACAAAAGCCATATCCTGTCGCCACTTCTGCGACAGTCGTCTTGTCCTTGCTCGCCGTTAAAAGTGCCTGACGAGCCGCATGGAGCCGACGTCGTTTCACGAATTGAAGAGGTGTCATATCAAATGTTTCCCGAAAACCATACTGCAAGCTCCGCTCGCTGATGCCGGCGACCTTGCACAGTTCGGCCATGGAGTGAGACGCCGTAACATCGCGGCGCATCGCTTCCAGCACTCTCAGCAATCCCCGATGACGGGCCGAGCAGCTGGTTCGTTCGCGCTTGGAAATCAGTTCGCCCGCAATGCAAGAGAGGTGCTGCAGCAGCTCTTCTCGCACAGTCGTGACAATCGCACCATTTTCAAACAGCGATGGGTCTCGTTGCGCCATGTTGAATAGACGATTACCCCACGCCAAGTATTTACCCATTACATCCTGGGGGACTGATATGAAGCGAGAGCGAATCGCGCTCAACAGCCGATCAAGCACATCTTCAGGCAGAGATGCCTCAAGAAACGGGATATCAACAAGCGCGACCTGATGGGTATGACCCGCGGCGAGTGAAACGTCCAGAGGGCCGGGCAGTGACGAGGGCATGATATTTTCGCAATAGGGCGTATGCCAGTAGTACGCGCCCCGGCCAATACTCATCGGCGCCCCCAGGACGACTGTATTTTCAGGCGATATGCCAACGACATCCACAGGAACAGTGAAACGCTCGCGGTAAATAATGAATTCTGTGGTTTGCAGCCCTTGTAATATGTGGCGAAACTCGCCACCACAACGCGGCCGGCACAGCAGCTCCCAGGGGCGCAAGGCAATTTCAAACTCGGCGGGGTCTGTCGTGACCAGCGATGTTAGCGCCGCCGCTGGCTCAACAGCCGACCGTTCTCGAGAGCGGTACTTTCCCCGTAGAGTAGAACCTAAACGATCATTTTGCGGATTTTGCATAGCCTGCTTTCGACTTGGCCAATATTATCGGAAATGTAAGTCCCAAGCTGGGGTCGCTAGCTGAGCATAACATGATTGGCTTTATCCCTGATGCTTGATTCTGACTGGGGCGGAATTTACCAGCTGGACCGCGCCGACGGATAACGAAAATTCCGGTCTGAGATAGATCAGCAACACCAGCAAATGGACTCGAGTCCACGCTGACCCTGGCTGGAATGCAAAGGACACACGAGAGGGAAGAGGTGTTACCAGCAAAGGAAAAGAAGAAGGAAACAGACTTTTACGATTTTAAATGTTAGCCTGATTGCCGTCCTTCGCGAGGCCTGCAGCATTGATCGCCTGCCTCGTGGCCCACTTTAATAAACTCGAATTCGCAGGCGGTGAGTACTGCAATGCGAATCGACATAAAACAGGAGCTAGACCCAATGAGAATCTTTGAAACCTTAGCTGCGGTGACGAGGCCCGCGGGCTGGCGCCACGCGAGTCGTATTTCGCTGGCACTGTCACTGTTTCTGACATTGCTCGCCACCGGCGCTGCGCAGGCGAAAGATAAACCCAACGTACTCGTTATCTGGGGTGACGATGTAGGCTGGTCCAATACCAGTGCCTATCACCGCGGCATGATGGGCTACAAAACCCCCAACATTGATCGTATTGCCAGTGAGGGTGCCCTGTTCACCGACTGGTACGGCCAGCAAAGCTGTACAGCCGGTCGCGCTGCGTTCATCACCGGGCAAAGCCCTTTTCGCACCGGTCTGCTGAAGGTCGGCCTGCCGGGCGCCAAGGAAGGGCTTTCGGAAAAAGACACAACCATCGCTGCCTTGCTGAAAAACCACGGGTACATGACTGGTCAGTACGGCAAGAACCATCTGGGCGATCGCGATGAACATCTGCCGACCAACCATGGCTTCGACGAGTTCTTTGGCAACCTGTATCACCTGAATGCCGAAGAGGAGCCGGAACACGCGGACTATCCCAAAAACCCCGAGTTCGCCAAGAGATTCGGTCCCCGCGGCGTTATCAAGTCCAACGTTGACGGCGACATTCAGGATACCGGCCCTCTGACCAGGAAGCGCATGGAAACAGTCGACGAAGAAATAACCGCCGGTGCTCTCGACTTCCTGGACCGCGCTGTAAAAGCCAAAAAGCCATTCTTCCTTTGGTGGAACTCCACGCGCATGCACATCAACACCCACCTGAAGCCGGAATCTGAAGGCGTAACAGGTCTTGGCATCTATGCAGACGGCATGGTGGAGCATGATGGCCATGTCGGACAATTGCTCGACAAGCTGGAAGCTCTCGGCGTGGCGGATAACACGATCGTCATGTATTCGTCGGACAACGGTGCAGAAATGTTCAGCTGGCCGGACGGCGGCATGTCGCCGTTTAGAAACGAAAAGAACTCGAACTGGGAAGGCGGATACCGGGTTCCAACACTGATCAAGTGGCCCGGCGTCATCAAACCCGGCACCATCTACAACGACGTGTTTTCGCACGAAGACATGCTGCCAACTATTCTCGCTGCCGTGGGTGAGCCGGACATCAAGGAAAAGCTCCTGAAAGGGCACCGTGCAATCGGACGAAACTACAAGAACCACCTCGACGGCTATAATCTGCTGCCTTATTTCAAGGGTGAAGCCGAGGAGTCGCCGCGCAAGGAGTTTTACTACTGGACTGACGACGGTCAGCTGGCCAACCTGCGCTACGGTCGCTGGAAGATGGTTTTTCTGGAGCAGCGCGCTCACGGTTTCAGTGTGTGGGAGGAACCGATGGTCACGCTGCGCGTGCCCAAGCTGTTCGATTTACGCGGCGACCCTTACGAGCGTGCCGACCATGAAGCCGAAAGTTATAACTGGTGGCGTTTTGATCGGGTGTACCTGATCCTGCCTGCCGTCGGCTTCGTCGCGCAACATCTGGAGACGTACAAGACCTTCCCGCCGCGGCAGAAACCTGGCAGCTTTAACCTGTCAGAGGTGCTGGCCAAGCTGCAACAGAACCCGGCCACGAACTAGATTC
>JAHEGP010000353.1 GCA_024645065.1 Cellvibrionales bacterium
GTCCTCTATACCATTCAGGGCCATCGCGCAGTATGTGGCAGGCGTGGGCATAGGTTTCAATATTATTAATCAGCGTGGGCAGGCCATTCACTCCCGATTCGAATGGGTAGGGCGGCTTGTCCCTGGGAAATGGAAAATCGGAACCCCCGACCCAGTTGGCGGCTGCGGACTCTTCACCTCCGATGTATAAACCGGAGCTCTCCACAACCTCAAAATGCTTGAGTTCAAGGGGTAAATCGGTATTTTTCCCAAGCCAGTCACGCCAGAGGCCAATGACCTGGCGCATTACCGCTATCGCTTCGGTTTCGTGGGGGTTGATGTAGGCTGCGATGTGATTCGCGCCTGTAGCCACAGCTGCGATCAGCATACCCTCGACCACCTGGTGCGGACCTTTTTCCAGTAGCAGACGGTCTTTGAAGGTTCCCGGCTCGTCCTCATTGCCGTTGCAGATCAGCCATTTGTCCTCACTTTTCTGCCTGGCGACCGCTTCCCATTTGCGCCAGGTGGGGAAGCCTGCACCGCCCATACCGCGCAACTCCGATTGCTTGATTGCGGGGATGACCTGTTTGGAGTTGGCGATTGCCTTTCTCAGGCCCTCACTGCCTCCCACGTCCTGCCAGGACGACAGGTTCGCACCGGTGAGATTGGAAGGATTGAGTAGTACCTGGTTTAGCGCATGAGCCATCAGCAGGCCTCCCGGTCTTCAGCGCGGCCGTGGTGCTGGTGGTCGTAATTTGCATAGCCGGGGTAGAGCAGCGGCGCCCGCCTGTCCAGCGGCAGATCCGCGGCCGCTAATTGTCTTTGCCACTCCCTGACATGATCGATTCCGATGCGGGAGGGCTTGCTGCGGCTTACGGCAGCCGCAGCCTCGGTGCCGGCTCGCCGACCGAACACGATAATGTCCAGCAGCGCATTACCCATCAAACGATTGCGCCCATGGATGCCACCGCTTATCTCCCCGGCGCAGAGCAACCCCGGTACGTTGGTCCGACAGCGTGTATCAATCGCAACCCCGCCATTTTGATAGTGCAAGGTCGGGTAAACCACAAACGGGGCTTTAAAGGGATCGAGCTCGCACTTTTTAGCCAGGTGACGCAGGCTGCCGTATTGCTCAATCAACCGGGGTTGCTCATGCAATAACGTGGGCACGTCGAGAAATACGCCGCGCGTTTGATCATCGATGCGTATCCCACGGCCTTCGTGACATTCGCGAATGATAGCCGCCGCTACCTGGTCCCTGGCCCTGAGTTCATCGACAAAGCGCTCCCCGTGGGCATTGATCAGTTGGCAACCGGCGGAGCGAATCGCCTCGGTCACCAGGCAGCCCAGCCGGTGGCGCGGCCACGCAAGGCCAGTGGGATGGTACTGGAAGGTGTCGAGATCGACCAGTTTGGCTCCAATGCGGTAGGCCAGCGCCAGGCCGTCACCCATTGAGCCAAAATGGTTGGAAGTGGGGAACCCGTTGAGGTGCATCCGGCCCAGGCCGCCGGTGGCGAGAATGACCTGTTGGCAGCGTATCAGGGTGTAGCGCTTGCGCTCGGTGCTGAAGCATACTGCGCCGACGCAATTACCTTGCCCATCGCTCAGCAATTCCACCAGTGGCGAACGCTCCCAAATAGCGACGGTCGGTGTCAGGGCCACTGCCTCACGCAGCACCCGCATCATCTCGAGGCCAGTGTAATCCTTGTAGAACAGAATTCTCGCGGCAGATGTGCCTCCCGCTTTTTTGCATGCCAGGGGACTGATGATGCTGTTGTCGAGTTGTTCAAACTGCATGCCCTGGCGAATCAGCCAGCTGATCGTTTTGGGGCCGTCTGCGACCATGGTGGCAACCAGTTCAGGGACAGCGCCATTGTGGCCACCCTTGATAGTGTCTTCAAAATGCCGCTGCAGTGAATCCTCGGGATCGATAGCCGCCTGAATACCGCCCTCGGCCATCACGGTATTGCTGTCACCCAGGCGTAGCTTATTGAGCACCAATACCCTGACACCCGCTTCTGCCGCGGTCAGCGCCGCGGCGCAGCCGGCACCTCCACCGCCGACAATCAAGACGTCCGTGTCGACAATCGGTGCACCTGCCAGGTCGCGCTCAGAAATGCAGGCATTGCTTTGCAACATATCGGCCAGCTCGATCTGGCAGCTTGCGCCGGCATTGGGGCCTATCGCAAGCGTGGTATGGGAGGCAGCGATATGGTCGGGGTGAAACTGCGCCAGGAGCTCCGCCGGGCTGATGGAGTCGGTGCGCATTGAGCGCGGCCCGGCGACTTTGTATTGCCGGATCGCTGCCGCATAGTCGAGCTCCTTGTTCATCGGCTTATCTCACGGCTTATGCTGTTCTAGGCTGCCGGAGCTTGCAGCGCCGGTGTCGTACTCGATCGTTGCCTCACCCTTGCGAATTTCCTCCAGGCGGGTCAGCAAATTGACCGGCCGCAACAGTAGCGAGGCGCTCAGGCGCCGCACCAGTAAACCGAGATGATTGGGATCGATATCTTCCGGGCAGGCGCGGGT
>JAHEGP010000145.1 GCA_024645065.1 Cellvibrionales bacterium
CAGCGCTGTTGCTACTGAAGAGCAAAAAGCGGAGTGGGGCGAGTTATTTGCCGCGATGGCGATCACAGAGCCGGGTGCAGGTTCAGACTCCGCGGGAATAAAGACAACCGCAGTACTGGATGGCGATGAATGGGTGCTCAACGGTGAGAAAATCTTTGTCACTGACGGCTACCGCAGCAAGCAGGTGGTGGTTTGGGCTTCACTGGATCTCAAGCTTGGCAAGGCGGCTATCAAATCATTCCTGGTGCCAAAGGGTACGCCCGGTATGACCGTCACGCGGGTGGAGCATAAGCTGGGCATACGGTCATCTGATACCGCCCAGATCGTTTTTGACAACTGCCGGGTTCCCAGGGCAAATCTGCTGGGTAACCCCGAGATCGCCAAAACGGCGGATGCGCGCAAAAAAGCCTTTGGCGGCGTGATGCAGACCTTCGATAATACCCGGCCCATGGTGGCAGCACAGGCACTGGGTGTGGCGCGCGCCGCACTGGATTTGACCTACGAGTTGCTTGGTGAAAAGGGGGGCGAGCTGGACTTCGAAAAGAGCTACCACCAGATGAGCGCGCTGGAGAACGATCTGTACGATATGGAAGCCGAGTACGAAACGGCCCGACTACTGGTATTGAAGGCCGCCTGGATGGCGGACAACAAACAACCGAATTCAAAAAACGCGTCAATGTCGAAAGCAAAAGCAGGTCGTATGGGCAACCAGGTGGCGCTGAAATGTGTCGAAATCTGCGGGCAGTTGGGCTACAGCAAGACCCACCTGCTGGAAAAGTTCGCGCGCGACTCAAAAATCATCGATATCTACGAGGGTACCCAGCAGATACAGCAGCTGATAGTGGCGCGGCAGGTACTTGGCAAGAGTTCCAGTGAACTAAAGTAAAATAACCCGATAAAAGGAGAATAGAATGAAGACGCGTATTACAGAAATGCTGGGCATTGAGCACCCGATTATCCAGGGTGGGATGCACTTTGTCGGGTTTGCCGAACTCGCCGCCGCCGTATCCAATGCGGGTGGGTTGGGCATCATCACAGGCCTCACCCAGGGCACACCGGAAAAACTGGCGGCGGAAATCGCCCGTTGCCGTACCATGACGGACAAACCGTTCGGGGTGAACATTACCTTCCTGCCAACCCTGACCCCGCCCGATTACCCAGGCCTGTTTCAGGCCATCATTGATGGCGGCGTCAAAGTGGTGGAAACGGCTGGCAACAATCCGCAGAAGTGGATGCCCATGCTCAAAGATGCGGGTATCAAGGTAATACATAAGTGCACCGCCGTCAGGCATGCACTCAAAGCCCAATCCATCGGCTGCGATGCGGTTTCGGTGGATGGATTCGAGTGTGGTGGTCACCCGGGTGAAGACGATATACCCAATTTCATCCTGTTGCCGCGGGCGGCGGATGAACTGACCATACCCTTTGTGGCTTCCGGCGGAATGGCCGATGCCCGCAGCCTGGTAGCGGCCGTTGCCATGGGCGCTGACGGGATGAACATGGGCACGCGTTTTATCGCGACCCAGGAGGCGCCGGTACACGAAAACGTGAAGCAGGCGATTGTCGCCGCTTCCGAACTGGATACACGCCTGGTTATGCGCCCCCTGCGCAATACCGAGCGCGTTATGAACAACGCGGCGGTTGAGCGACTGCTGGAAAAGGAAAAGGCACTGGGTGCCGACCTCAAGTTTGAGGACATTATCGAGGAAGTCGCGGGTGTCTACCCGAAAATCATGCTGAACGGCGATATGGAAGTAGGCGCCTGGTCCTGTGGCATGGTGGCGGGGCTTGTCTACGATGTCCCCACGGTCAAGGAGTTGATTGACCGGATCATGTCCGAGGCTGATGGCATCATCCACAAGCGCCTGAACGGCTTGTACTAACAAGCCCGCTCCTCGCGGAGATTACCTGCCCCGGGTTGTTTGTCCCGGGGTCAGGTTGGCGGGGATCCGGCTGGCTGCAAGCAGCCCGCTCAGGCCTCTACAGTGTCCAGGTACTCAATGTCCGGTGCGGCGGCCATGCAGGGCGCCAGCTCGGCGCCGATGCTGCGGAAATAATCGGTTTTGCCATGCAGTGCCAGCGATTCTTCGCTGTCATACTGCTCCAGTACCATATAGATTTGTGGATCGGTTCGAGACTGGTGCAGTGTGTAAAAGTCACAGCCACTTTCGTTTTCATTCACGGCTTTGACAAGTTTGTTGAATAGACTCTCGAATTCCTGATTTTTGCCCGGCTGGACAGTGAGTTTCGCTATTACACCAACGGCCATTGTTTATCTCCTTGTAGTTTCTGATTGATACGTCGCTTGCTTAAAGGACCATGTAGTGCAGCTACATAGTCCCGGCTTTGCTGTGTTCCGGATTCCTCAGTGCGCTCAGGCTGCATTGCTGATATCGAGGCCTTCCTGCAGGGTTCGCTTCACGAACTTGCCGGAGGCATTGCGCGGCAGTGGCTCCTCAAGGAGCCAGATATATCGCGGCGCCTTGTAGGCGGCCAGCTGGGTCTTGCAGAAGTCACGCAGCTCAGCGGCGGTCGGACTGGTGCCCGGTGCGGGAAAAATGGCTGCTCCCACTTCCTCACCCAGGCGTTCGTCGGGCACCGAAAATACCGAGCACTCAGCGACATCGGGGTGTTTATACAGTGCAGTTTCCACCTCGGAGCAATAGACGTTCTCGCCGCCGCGCAGAACCATGTCCTTGGCGCGATCGACCAGGTAAACAAAGTTGTCCTCATCGACATAACCAATGTCGCCGGTGTGTAACCAGCCATCTACGATAGTTTCTGCGGTCGCCTCGGGGCGATTGAGATAACCTTTGATCACCTGGGCGCCGCGGACGCAGATTTCGCCGGTTTCTCCCGTGGGCAGGGCGTTGCCGTCCTTGTCGATGCACTTCACATCGTAGATTGGCAGGACCATGCCGGCGCTACTGGGCTTGTCAGACAGGAAATAACCCGCGGAGGTACTGATGATGCCGCACACTTCAGTCATGCCGTAACCCTGGCCAGGACGGGCGCCGCCTTTGGCCTGGTCAATCTTGCCCACCAGGTCGGGTTGCACTGCGGCGCCACCACCATTCAGGGCGGTCAGGGTAGAGGTGTCACGGGTGGCGAAGTCGGGGTGATTGATAATCTCCCGGCTCATGGTGGGTACGCCACTGAATATGGTGATTTTTTCTTCCTCGATAATGCGTAACGCCTCTCCCGCATCCCACTTGTGCATGTGTACCAGCTTGCCGCCGCCTATCGTGGCGGTCTGGGCCAGGCAGTTGTTTGCGGTAACGTGGAACAAGGGTGTTGCGACGATAGAAGCCGTCTGGGTTTTGCCCCCGGCCAGCAGATCAGGTGCCGCTTTGCCTTCCGATTTTGCCTGGGCGGTAGCCTGTGACATGGTGCCGAATACGACGCTGAGTATATTGTTTACACAGCCTCGGTGGGTCAGCTGGGCGCCTTTGGGGCTGCCGGTGGTGCCGGACGTATAAAATATGCAGGCATCGTCCTCGGGGTCGATGGTGACTTCGGGTAGCACTGGCTCAGCTTTGAGCACATCGCTCCATGGCGTGGCCCAGGCCGGCACATCCTCGACTCGCACAGCAACCACCTTGATGTCGGGAAACCCGCCACGGACCTCGTCGAAACGAGCCAGTCGCTCCTTGTCGCAGATCAACAGCTTCGTCCCGGAATCCTTCAGGCCATATTTCAGTTCTTCTGGTACCCACCACGCATTAACACCGACCGACACCGCGCCAATACTCGCGATGGCCCAGTAGGACAGCATCCACTCGGGGAAATTGCGCATGGCGATCGCCACTCGATCTTGCTGGCCTATGCCATTGGCGACCAGCCAGTTGGCGATGCGGGCAACCTCTTCGTGGGCCTGCTTGTAGGTCCAGCGCTCGTCGCGATAAACCAGGTAATCCTTATCAGCATGGCCAGCCGTGCTCAGCCAGATGTCGCGTAGGGAGTTGGGCGCCATCGCCCAGGCCTTGACAGTCTGGCCGCCTACCTCTACCTCCGAGATGCTGAACATCTGGCCGGGGGCGGTCATCTCGGCAATGGTTTCCTGAAGTGCTTTATACATATTATCTGTGCTCCTGCGGTGAACTCGCGCGTGACGTTGGAGGGCTCATTTTGCACGTCTCGCCGCAGCTTGCAACCGACGCGGGCGGGTCGTGCCCGCCGCAGCCTCGCCGGGGAGCTGGAAGTGGTATTCTACGGTGGCGCCTCAGGTGCGCGGGGGCTGCAGAAACTGTGTGCTCATACCCGTCAGCACAAACGGTGCTCCAGCCAGGCTCGAATAGGACTCGTCAGCCATTCCCGCCAGCGCCAGGCTCAAGGTGACTCCACAGACTATGCTCATGACGAATTTGTCTCGTTTACAGTTAGAATAGAATTCGAATTAATTAGACATATAGACTGCCAATAGAGTGTGGCGTAATATGTGCCATGAAGGTGGCTTGGCAACAGCTGTTTGGGTGGTGTGCTCAAAGTGCCGGACGTGCCGGTGAAGATACCTCACAAACACGGGTCGAAAAACGGGTTACTGGCAGGGGGCTATCCTCTATAGTTTGACGACAGTTCCATGCCTCACTCTTCTTGCATACCAGGCGGCGGCTATGACAGAAATAAAAGTGGTACTTCACCAGGGCCTGCAAGTTACCGGCCTTTTGCTTGAGTCGGATACTGTCGCGCCGGGCGTCAATCCGCAGCGGAGGATTTAAATATGTCCAGTCCCATCATGCCCCATGTTATGCGGTTTGCGACAGGTGAGCGTCTCCAGGGCCTGCGCAGAAAGCGTGCCGAGCGGCGGCGGTCGCGTGGGAAAGGGCCTCACAAGGTTACTGTTTATCTTCGCATTAATGATCCCTACAGCTTTGTGCTACTACAGGTGTTGGGGTCGTTGGCGGAGCGTTACCCGCTGCAATATGATTTTCGCACAATCCTGAACTTGCAGCCGGACATGTATCCGGCGCCGGCATTGTGGGAGCGCAGTGCGTTTCACGATGGTGGCTATCTGGCTTCGCTTTACGGTCTGGACTTTCCCGAGTGCCGGCCGTCCAGCACGCCAGCACGCGATGCCCAGCTGACCGCGCAGCTTCTGCACTGGGAGCTTCAGCCAGGCTATCTAGATAACGCACTGGCACTCTTCTCGGCCTACTGGCAGGGTGACGATGCGCGATTAGAGGCTTTGCTCGACACCCGTGTGACCGATCACGTGGAGTGCTACGACCATCACCTGCAGTCCAATGAAGCGATGCTCAAGAAAGCCGGGCACTACCTGAGCGCGATGCTGCACTATGGCGGTGAGTGGTACTGGGGCCTGGACCGACTGGAGCATCTCGAGCGCCGGCTGAATAACCTGGGAGTTGCCCTGGGTGCCCCCCGGATAGAATTCAATAAGGGCTATCGCGAGTTCTGCCGGCTGGGCAGTGCCGACGAAGTGAGCGACGCGCAGCGAAACACACCCCTTGTGATTTACTTTTCCATCAGAAGCCCCTATTCCTACCTGGGTCTGGTGCGGGCCAGGCAGCTGGCGTCTCACTATCGCATCCCGCTGCTGGTAAAACCGGTACTTCCGATGGTCATGCGGCGCATGCAGGTGCCGCGAACCAAAGGATTTTATATCCTGCGGGATGTAAAGCGGGAGGCTGACAAGTATGGAATGGCCTTCGGCTTTATCGCAGACCCGCTGGGCAAGGGCGTGGAGCGCTGCTACGCGCTTTATCAATTCGCCTGCGATGCCGGCAAGGGTGAGGAGTTCCTTGAAAGTTATGCCCGTGGTGTTTGGGCCGAGGGTATTCGCTCCGACACGGACGCCGGTTTGCAGCAACTGGTTGAGCGCGTGGGTCTTGACTGGCAGGCGGCGCGTGGCCACCTAAGTTCGGATGCCTGGCGTCAGTGGGCGCAGGAAAACCTGGCGGAATTGTATGCCGATGGTCTGTGGGGGGTGCCCAGCTTTACCTATGGCGAGCTGAAAGTGTTCGGCCAGGATCGACTGGATTGTATCGAGCGGGCTATCGTAAGCGCAGGTAAAGCCGCTGCGCACTAGACCTTATTGATTGAAGACGGGCCGGCGCTTTTCGAGAAACGCCATGATGCCTTCCTTTGAGTCCGCTGTGCCCATGGTGGCTTTCACTGCCTCGCGTTCTGCTTGCAGCAGCTCCTCCAGGGGCCGGTCCTGAGAACCAAGGATAAGCGCCAACATGCTGCTTACTGCCAGCGCGGGCTGTGCAGCGAGTTCGTGGGCGAGGGCTATTGCCCTGTCCTTGAGCTCCGCCAGTGGCCAGACCTCGTTGGCCAGACCAATGCGCAGTGCCTCGGGCCCGGAAATTTTCTTGCCACGCAAAATCATATCGAGCGCGTGATTGCGACCGACACACTTGCTCAAGCGGGCACTCCCGCCCCATGCCGGTACAGTTCCAAGGTCCATTTCCGGCAGCCCTATCTGCGCGTTCTCCGCGGCGGCCAGGCGGAAATGACAACCCAGCGGCACTTCCAGTCCGCCGCCAAGGCAGAAGCCGAACAGGGTGGCTATCCACGGTTTTCCCATGGTCTCTATCGCGTTGATGACCCGCAATCGCTGGTCGAAAAGGGCGTCGGGACTGCCCATGCGCTCTATACCGGCCGGCAGTTGCTTCAGGTTCATACCTACGGAGAAATTGTCCTGGCCCTCACCCGTGAGCACCACCGCTCGCACGGAATGGTCCCCGGCGAGCTCGTCCACGATCACCTCGAGCCGATCGATAAACTCCAGGCTCATGCGGTTGTAGGGTGCATCATTGATGGAAATAATGGCCACAGCATCCTGGCGTTCCAGTAAAAGGGGTTCCGGCATTGTCCTGTTTTCCTTTCTGCTCACGGGTTGCGGAAGGTTCTGACGCAACGGGTCTGCTAGCTGATCGCTATCATCTCATTGTCGCAAAGCTGATTGTCGACAACTCAAGCTCGGTCACGCTGGTTCATGGGCTGGTGCACGCTGTCTCTTTTGATTATAATGACATTGATTGTGTCGATACTCGCGATATCATAGCGGGCCAGCTTATTCGGCTGAATGCCTTGCCCGTGATAGTTTAGTGGCAAGATGGTTTGGTAGATAGTTTGGTGGATAGTTTGGTGGATAGTTTGGTGGATAGTTTAGTGAGTGCTGGCACCGACGTAAATAAACCTCGACAGCCAGCTATTGGCTGAAGAATTGCGACAAACAAGTATTACCCATGCCCCGTGTCCCGCGTAACTGGCGAAACAGATGGTTGGTCGCGACGCGGGGGAGCAGGGCCAAAGAGTCTGGAAACCGCAGTCAATGAGTAACAGCAACAAGCACAGGGCCTCCGCGCAACTGAGTTCCGGCGCCGATGCGGCAGCCACAAAAAAACCGGACGGGCGGCTATTGCGCACCGAACGCAGCCGCCAGCTGATTATTGAGGCTCTGCACGAACTGGTCAATGAAGGCGTACTGGTGCCCACCGCCCAGAATGTGGCGGACCGGGCCGGGGTGGGCATTCGTACGGTTTTTCGCCATTTCGCCGACATGGAAACACTGTTTGCAACCATGGACGTGCAGCTGCGGCAGGGCTACGAGGGCCTGTTTCTTGGTGGGGATCGCGACGGTACCCTGGAGGAACGCATTCTGCACGCTACCGAGCGCAGGGCGGCAGCCTACGAGAAGCATTCATGCCTGATGCGCTCTACCCGCGGCCAGATGTGGCGCTCCCCGGTCCTGCAAAAACATTACGCCAGAAACCAGCGCGGATTGCGTAAGGACCTGCTGGACTGGTTGCCGGAAATAGACAGCTTGAATGTGGCCAGGAGGGAGGCGGTCGATGCGATCGCGTCCTTCGAAACCTGGGACCGACTACGGTCTCAACAGGGCCTATCAGTCAAAGCCAGTGTGGAAGTCGTTTGCGAAATGCTGAGGCTGGCCTTCTGTATTAACAGCGAAAATACCGCCTGAGCCCCGGCA
>JAHEGP010000146.1 GCA_024645065.1 Cellvibrionales bacterium
GAAGCGGAGGAACCGGCGGCGAAAAAGCCGCAAAAAACCTGACATAATCCAGTCCCGCCGCGCTTGTGCTGGCTGCGAAAGGGAGCGCGCAGGGTTCGGCCCGCTTAAGTTCCACAGCGATAAATATAGAGAGGTTATCGACATGATTGTCAATGGCTTGCTTGAAGCGCCTTTTTGACCGACCCCCCGAAATGTAAAGAAAATCGACAGTCGGTCCATGGGCCAATCCAATTGGCGGCGCTCGCCGTAACACCACGATATCAAACCTGGCAGTTTTCATGGCAATACCGCTGATCATTACCGGTGTGGGCAAGCGCGTCGGGCTGGCACTGGCGCAGCACCTGCTGGGCCGCGGCCACGCGGTGGTGGGTACTTACCGCAGCCGCTATCCTGACCTCGACGATCTGCGCAAGCGGGGCGCCGAGCTCTACCCGCTCGACTGCTATGAGCCCTCCAGCGTGAGTGCGTTCATCGCCGCCATTGCCGCCCGGTATCCACAGCTCAGGGGCATTATCCACAATGCCTCGGACTGGCTGCCAGACGCCGGCGCGATTCCACCCCGGGATGTGATAAGCCGCATGCTGCAGGTTCATGTGCAGCTACCCTACCAGTTGAACCTTGCCTTTGAGGAGCAATTGCTGGCCGCAGCAGGCGAGCCACGGGATATCATCCATATCACCGACTACGTGGTGGAAAAAGGCAGTAAAAAACATGCGGCCTATGCCGCCAGCAAGGCGGCAATGGCCAACCTGACCCTGTCCTTCGCCGCACGCCTGGCGCCCCGGGTCAAGGTCAACAGCATCGCCCCCGCGCTCATCCTGTTCAACGAGCACGACTCGGCGGAGTATCGGGAACAAGCGCTCAACAAGAGCGCCCTCCGGCGCGAGGGTGGCCTCGAGGAAATGCTCGGGGCCGTCGACTACCTGCTTGGCAGCAGCTACATCACCGGTCGCAGCCTGGCCCTGGATGGCGGTCGCAATATTGTATGAAACGCAGCTCACTCCGGGCGAGCCAGGGATGAAACACCTTGCCAGCCGACAGATTGGAAAATTGCGACTGGTACTCGGCGACCAGCTCGACAGCCAACACTCCTGGTATCGCAAACCCGATGCCCACGTGCTGTATATCATCGCCGAGCTGCGCCAGGAGACCGACTATGTCAAGCACCATCAGCAAAAGCTGTGTGCCTTTTTTGCTGCGATGGCGGCTTTTGCCGACCACCTGCAAGGCAGTGGCCACCAGGTGCTGCACCTGACCCTGGATGATACTGCCGCATATGCCGACCTCGGTGAACTGCTGGCGCAGCTGTGCCGGCTTTACGCAGTGAGTGAGCTGGAGTACCAGCAGCCCGACGAATACCGGCTGGCCCGGCAGTTGCAGACGCTGGCGATAAAGGGCGTCACGATCCGTTGCTGCGACACCGAGCACTTCCTCCTGCCCTTCAACGAAATTTCCCGCCATTTTTCCCCGGGCAAACACCAGCGGATGGAAAACTTCTATCGCTGGATGCGTCGCCACCACGGGATCCTGATGGACGATGGCGAACCCCTGGGCGGGCAGTGGAATTACGACGCACAGAATCGCAATAAACTCCGGCCTGCGGATCTGGCGGCCATTCCCGAACCGCTGCTGTTTGCCAATGACGTCGGCCCCATTCTCCAGCGCCTGGAGCACCACGGCGTCGACGCCTTCGGTGAGTGTGGCGCAAGCCTGCTGTGGCCGATAAACCGGGACCAATCCCTGCAACTGTTGAGCTACTTTTGCCAACACTGCCTGCCCCGCTTCGGCACTTTCCAGGATGCGATGACCTGCCGCAGCGAACACCACTGGAGCCTGTATCACTCGCGACTTTCCTTTGCACTCAACGCCAAGATGCTGCACCCCCGGGAGGTGATCGACGCTGCCCTGCGCTGCCAGGCCAACGCCGGCAAGGCTATCGACCTGGCCCAGGTCGAGGGCTTCGTGCGTCAGATACTGGGCTGGCGTGAGCATGTCAGGGGTGTCTACTGGGCCAATATGCCCCGCTACTCCCAACTCAATACGCTGACTGCAAAGCGACCCTTGCCCGACTTTTTCTGGACCGGTGAGACCCGGATGCGCTGCCTCGGGGCGGCCATCGACCAGTCGTTACAGTTTGCCTATGCCCACCACATCCAGCGCCTCATGATCACCGGCAACTTCTGCCTGCTGGCGGGCATCGATCCCGCCCAGGTGGACGCCTGGTACCTGGGGATCTATATCGATGCTATCGAGTGGGTCGAACTACCCAACACCCGGGGCATGAGCCAGTTTGCAGACGACGGCATCCTGGCGACCAAACCCTATGCGGCCAGCGGCAACTACGTCAATAAAATGAGCGACTACTGCGGCGACTGCCATTACCAGGTAAAGCAAAAACACAGCGAAACCGCCTGCCCGCTGAACAGCCTCTACTGGCACTTTATGGTGCAGCATCGATCGCGCCTGCAAACCAATCCACGCATTGGCATGGTCTATCGCAACTGGGATAATCAAAGTGAGGAACAGCGTCGCGCAACCCTGGAGCGGGCCGCATGGTGTCTGCAGCACATCGACAGTTTATAAGCACTCTTGCCCCGCGCCTTCCAGGCCCGGGGAACAGGACCAAGCCATGAACCGACTATCTATATTCCGGGGGTTCGCTATTTGCCGGCTGGCGCTGCTCGGCCTCAGCCTTGTCCTGTCTGGCTGTGTGTCCAGCTCTACAAGCGAGGATGCCACTGACGCTAGTGTGCACATCCCCGGGCAACGCCTGGCGCCCTGCCCCTCCTCGCCAAACTGCATCAGCAGTCGCGACGGCGACGCACCGGCATGGCTGCTCAACGTCTCTGCAGCCACCGCCTGGCCCCGGATCGTGGCGGCGGTCAGCAGTCTGGCACGCACGGCAGTCGTGGCTGAAGACGGTTATTACCTGCACGCCGAGTCGCGCTCCCGGCTGTTTGGCTTCATCGACGATCTTGAACTCGGCATCGATGAACAGAACGGCGCGCTCCATTTTCGCTCCGCCTCGCGCCTGGGTTATTCCGATCTTGGCGTCAACCAACGGCGCCTTGACGCCCTTTACAATGAACTGCTGGCGCAACAACTGGTGCACTAGGGGTACACCGTATTCGACTACATCTTCAATACCAGCCGATAGCGCGCCTTGCCCGCGGCGAAATGCTCCAACGCATCATTGACGTCGCGCAGATCGAATTGCTCGGTAATCGGTTCGATTTTATGGCGGGCACAAAACTCGATCATCCGGCGGGTGGTCGCCGGGCTGCCCAGGGGGCTGCCCGACACCGAGAGCTGGCTGCCGATCAGCGCGCCGGCGCTGGCCGGAATGGGATCGGGCACCATGCCAACGGTATGCAGGATACCGCCGGGCGCCAGTGCCTTCATGTAGGCGGGCCAGGGCAGATTGGCGTCAGTGGTATTGAGGATCATATCCAGCGATCCGGCAATCGCCGCCATCGAGTTCTCGTCTTTACTGTTGACCACCGAATGGGCGCCCATTGCCATGGCCTCGGCCGCCTTATCCGGGCTGGTGGTAAAAGCGGTCACCTCACAACCCCACTTGTTCAAAAATTGCAGCGCAAGGTGTCCCAACCCGCCGATTCCTATCACCCCTACCCTGTGGGTAGGACGAATGTTCAGCTCCAGCAAGGGGTGAAATACCGTGATGCCACCGCACAACAGCGGGCCGGCCTTACTGCTATCGACGGCCGCGGGAATCGGTGTGGCCCAGGCCCAGTGGCAGCGCACTTTGTCGGCAAAACCGCCATTGCGACCCACGATCGTGTACTCGTTCTGGCGACACAGATTGTGCTCGCCAGACAGGCAATGCAGGCAGTGCATACAGCTACCAGCGAACCAGCCCAACCCGACCTGGTCGCCGACCTTCACGCCCCGGGCCATTTCACCCGCCGCAATGACGGTGCCGATCACTTCATGACCGGGCACAAAAGGGTAGCGGGTAAAGCCCCAGTCGTTATGAATCATGCTGTAGTCCGAGTGGCAAATACCGCAATACGCCACCTGGATATCCACCTGTTCAGGGCCCAGCTCGGGTAACTCGAACTCATAGGGCTCCAGTGGCTTGTCCGCGGCGACCGCCGCATAGGCTTTCACGATGGTTTTGCTCATTGGTGACTCTCCAGCTGCAGAAGTGATGCCGCGATCAAGCCGCAGTCCTCGACCCCGAGTGTTTGCAACAAAATCGCATACATTACGCCGGAAGACAACATCCCGCTGTCTGCATCCCGCTGTACGATGCCGCATCGCCAGGGGCCGGTGATTCCTGCCCCATTATTGCCGGACCAGAGCGACAGAAATGGTACTTGCCTGGCGCCGGTCTGGGCTTTCATAATACAAGCTGGATCTGTGACCGGGAGAAAAGGCTATGAGCAAGGCAAGCTGTTGGCTGCTGTTTGTCGCTGCGCAACTACTGGCGGTATCCCTCCAGGCGCAGGTCGAGCGGGACATCGTCAGAACCGACTGGATAGAACAGACCCCGGGCTACCAGGAAAAAGCGGTTGGGGTCCAGGTGCGCGAAATCGAGAGCAATGGCTCGGGTGACAGTCATTCGATAACACTGGCCATACCCAAGGACGCTATCTCCGATCCCGATTCCATTGAAGAAGTCGTGGTGGTAGGGAAGAAACCCGAGGAGCCGGAACCGCTGCTGGGCACCCGACTCGAGTGGCTGGATGACTACGACAACGATAACTATGGCCTGGTTATTCATCTGGGCGACAACGCCAACTGGCCCCTGAGGGTTTACTTCAGCGCAAAGCACGGTTATCTGGCCACGGAATCCAGGACACTCATGAAATAGCGGGACTCAGCCGAAACGACGCGCCGCGCACCAGCCCAAATTTAAGGCATGGATTAATGCTGTCACAACAGGTAGGATTGTCTATCAGGTACGGTTTGTAGGTGATTCGATATGAATACCGGTGATACACAAGGCCCTCAGGAACTGTCGCTGGTACCCAAAGAAGAAGACGGGCCAGCCAAATTCGGAGCCAGGGACGTCGAACGCTTTAACGAGCGCAGAAGCGATCGGGAAGATCGTCGCAGTGGTATCGAGCGCCGCAGCATGATTCGGTTCGAGCCGGGCAAGCCCGCCGACCGACGATCGATTTCAGACCGGCGCAAAGCCAATCTGGGCTGGCGTGGGCGGGACCTGTAAACCCCGGCAAGGGACTTTACTTGCATAATCCCCCGCTCTCAGCTCTCACAGGACAAAAACAGGAGCAATCTGCCATGACCAGGATCCGCACCCTTATTTGCCTCTCTGCCGCCCTGGTTGCGCCACTGGGGCAGGCGCAGATCAAACCCAGCGAAGCGTCGCTGCAGGACATCTATCCCGGTGCGGCCTACTCGCCCTATGCCAAGCGAGGCTTTCCCAGCCAGGTATATTGGGGCGACACCCACCTGCATACCGGCATGTCCATGGATGCCGGCCTGTTCGGCAATACCACGGGCCTGGAAACCGCCTATCGCTTTGCCCGGGGCGAGGAAGTGATGGCGGCATCGGGCCAGCCGGCGAAGCTTGGCCGCGCCCTCGACTGGATGGTGCTGACCGATCACTCCGATGGCATGGGCATGATATTTGACCTCGCCAAGGGCACCCCGAATATCCTGAAATCCGAACAGGGCAAGCGCTGGCACGAGGCGCTCAAAAAAGGCGGCGCGGAGTCGGCTGCTGCCGCCCTGGATCTGATCACCACCTTTTCCCAGGGTAAGATGGACCCTGCCCTGATAAGCGACTATTCGCCGGGCTCACCCGCCTACGCCTCGATTTGGCAGAAGGTGGTCGATGCCGCCGAAAAATACAACGAACCCGGCCACTTCACCGCCTTTATCGGCTTCGAGTGGACCTCGCTGGTAAACGGCAACAATTTGCACCGCAATGTGGTGATCCGAGATGGCGGCGACAAGGCCAGCCGGGTGGAGCCGATGGTCACCCAGGGGCCGGGCGGCAGCACGGATCCACTGGATCTTTACAAGTGGCTGGAAGCCTACGAGACCAAGACCGGCGGCAGCGTGTTCGCCATTTCCCATAACGGCAATCTGTCCAACGGCACCATGTTTCCCATCGACAAGCGCATTAGCGGCGGCACGGTCGACCAGAATTATGTCCAGCTGCGCGCCAAGTGGGAGCCGCTCTATGAGTACACCCAGATCAAGGGAGATGGCGAGACCCATCCGCGCCTGTCCCCCGACGATGAATTTGCCAACTACGAAACCTGGGACGCCGGCAACCTCGATCTATCGGAAGCCAAAACCCCGGACATGCTGGCTCGGGAATACGCCCGGGAAGCGCTCAAGACCGGGATGAAGCTGGAGAAGTCCCTGGGAACCAACCCCTACCGCTTCGGCGCCGTGGGCTCTACCGATAGTCACACTTCGCTGTCGACCGCCGAGGAAGAAAACTTCTTCGGCAAGGCCACCAATGCCGAACCATCACCCAAGCGGATGCAACACCCCTTTTCCAAGACCGACAAGGGTGCGTTCGAAGGTTACCAGCTGGTTGCCTCAGGCTACACCGGGGTCTGGGCGATGGAAAATACCCGCAACTCACTGTGGGACGCCATGAAGCGGCGCGAGACCTACGCCACCACCGGCCCCCGCATGATGGTGCGCTTCTTCGGCGGCTGGAATTACACCGCCGAAGACCTCAACAGTCGCCAGCCCGCTTTTCGCGGCTATGAAAAGGGTGTACCGATGGGCGGCGAGCTGGGCAAGGCAGCGGCTTCCGCCCCCACCTTCATGGTGTATGCGCTGCGTGATCCCATTGGCGCCAACCTCGATCGCATCCAGATTGTAAAAGGCTGGATGGATACCGAAGGCAAGTTGCAGGAGAAAGTCTACGATGTCGCCTGGTCGGGGGATCGCAAGGCCGACGCCAGGGGCAAGGTACCGGCGGTCGGCAATACCGTCGATATCAAGGCCGCCAACTGGACCAATACCATCGGTGCCTCAGAGCTCGGGTCGGTGTGGACAGACCCGGATTTCAATGCCGATGAATCGGCTTTCTACTATGCGCGGGTACTGGAAATACCCACACCGCGCTGGGTTGTCTACGACGCGCTTCGCTTCGGGGTCGATATCCCCAAGGGAGCAGAAACGACCGGCCAGGAGCGCGCCTACACCTCACCCATCTGGTATGACGCGCAATAAAACTGTACACCCTGGGTTAAAAAAACCCAGGGGGCTCCGGCTGTTCTAACGCTGCAGCCCATGGGTGCCAGGGCTGCTTATTCGAACAACACCACCTCTTCGAATCGCGGCAGGGTTTGAAACGCGATCTGAGGATTTGCCGCGGCTTTTTCGCGCAAGAACGCCAGCGTGGTTTTGCTGCCACCCTCCAGCAGTGCGATTGCCGCCACCTGCCCCCGGAAGGGCCCTTCGAGCGGTGCGGTGAGGCTGTCGTAATGGATCGGGATCAGCCGACTCGGCGTTACCGAGCTTACCGTTTCGCGCCAGTAGCGTTCCCGGTAGCGTTCGGTTTGCGACCCCAGCGCACCGACCCCTAAAAACACTACGTCGGCACTCAGGCCATCCAGGGCACCCTCGATAAACCCTGCGCTGCCTGTGATTAGAAAGCTGCCCCGTGGGTGCCTGACGTGCAACACGTAGGCCTTGCCCACGCGGTAATCGAGCGCCCTGGTGGGCGGCACCAGGGGCGAGGCAATCAGTGGCTTACCCAGTACCCGCTCACGTAGCGCCGGGTTGGGAAATTCGAAGTGCTGTGATTCGATTGGCGTGATAACAAACTTTCCCAGCGCTATCGGTTCTCGGTCGGTAAGCACTCGAAGCTGCGATTCCGGCAAGCCCCAGCCCCTGCCGATATTGGCGGTGGACTGCGACCCCAGCAGCAGCGCCCCGGTGCGCCGGGCCACCTCCGGCGCGTCCATGGCGTGATCGTAGTGGGA
>JAHEGP010000009.1 GCA_024645065.1 Cellvibrionales bacterium
CGACCAGCCCAACCTGCTGGGTGATCCGCGTCAGCTCCAGAATGACTTTATCCATACTGAATCACTGCTGTCCCTTGAATTGAAACAAAGAAGTCTTAACTCCCGCCCTGTTGATACAATGGATGTGCCAGGCAAGCATCGGATGTTCTAGCAAGCATCGTAAAAGAAAGAAAGCAAGAAAGAAAATTACTGTTCGAAGAGCACTTCAACGTCGAACTTAACTTGATCCAGGCCTGGGCCTGGCAGCAGGGTTATCGAAGCAAAGATGATGGCAGCGAACCCCCAGCGGGCGATGGTCGCAACGGTGCAGCCAATTGCCACGGGTAATAGCGCAGTAACGCGACCCACGAGCGGTGACACCCCACGACCCATGTGCCCCGGAATGATAAGCGAGCTGGCGGCTCAGCTATCGACGCTCGAACCAACCGCATTCCGCGGCACTGGTTGCGTGCTTGCCGAGGGAACAGCACAGGCCGCGCGGTCCTGCACGATACGCTGCCATCGGCGAGGTGCAGGGTTAGCGTGAGTCAGGTTGGCGGGGTTCACAACTCAAGACCCCATTCTTCAGAGGATGCCCGAATAAAACTCAAGCAGCTTTATCCGATCATTACAGGCGTCAACTAATCAGGGGAACAGAATTTATGTTAGGCATTATCAGATTGAATGACTACTAGTCCAGTGACACCAGGCCGATAGCGTCGGGGAGGTCAAGCCGGTGAGCGGGCAGCAACACCAGGTTGCTGTAGTTTTGTTGCAGGTCGGCAGGTCGCAGCAGCCACTGGCGACGGTGGCACAATTTGTAAGCACCGCGCTGCAATTTACCGAGGATCGAGTCCGGCCATTGATCGCGGTCGTAGTTGCTGCCGATATACATGGGCTGGTAATCGCGCAGCAGCCTTTCAAATAGCGGTGATTTAGCCGCCTCCTGGCGGGTGATATCCTGGTCCCACTCCATAAAGATAATTGGCTGGAAGCGGGCGATAGTGTCGTCTAGGCCAACGAGCACTTCAATTTCAAAACCTTCAACATCGAGCTTGATCATGTCGAGATGCGATAGGTGCAGGCCCTTGATCACATCGTCGCCTTTGCGCAATTGAATAGTCTCGGTAATAGCGGCATCGGATTTGAGTTCTTTGCGCAGTGTCGCCGCACCGTTGTTGTCGCTGGCTGGGATATAGAGCTCCATCTGCTGGTCCCGGGAGGACAAGCCCATATTAAGTGCAGTGATATTATCGATATTGTTAGCGCTGATATTGGCGCTTAATACCTGGTAAATAGCGCTTTGAGGTTCGAAGCTGTAAATCTGTTTGGCCTCGGTACTCATCGCCAGGCTATGATTGCCTATATTTGCGCCGATATCGAGCACGATGGGGTTGCGCAGTTGCCGCAATACGGCATTCATCATGCAAACGCCTTTTCTATCGTAGAGCCCGTGCTTCAGCAAGGCGGAACCGATGGTATCGTCGGGCAACACCTTTAGTTGCTGGCCGAAACAATTGCCGGCGGTGACATAGGCCGACTCTGGCGGGCGGACTGCGGCTTGTGATGATTGATTCATGATTTTTTTGGCTGCACGATACACTGAGGAGAAGGCGTCTATTGTAGGGTATCGCGTCCCATAGTTGCCACTGGCACTTGTGTTGGTCTCGTCGCCAGCCGGTCCCGCAACTGCTGGGCCGGAGCGCATGCCTGCTTCGGGCTTGGCGCTGATCGACGTGAATCGTATTGAGATCAATTCAGCTGGCGCCGCGCCTGTCTGCGATGGCGAACTTGGCCGCCCCGAGGGAACACCCTGTGAAAGCGTGTCAAATTCACGCGGCGGCTTGGGTACCAACGCAGCCAGCTGCGCTACGAAGTCCAATGACGGAGGGCCGCCCCGGTCTAATACAACATGGATAGTGCCATCACGATACCGGGTCTTCAGCTGGTAGCAGATGTTGCCATTAAAGGTCAGCGCCAAGCGCTTCTCCGACACAGCCGGCCGGGTGGCGTAGCGGCACAACCGAGCGCCGCCCGGCCGTTCTAGCTTGTCGCGCTGGTGCGCCTCGGTCGATACTCCGGCGTGCAGCGACAAACCCGCAGGAAAGCGGATTTGCACAGCTCCGCTGCGCGAAGGGTGAGGTGCAAGGATGCACCGAATGATTAGCCAGCTTCCTTCGCTACTCGGTCTGAACCACAAGGCGGAGTGCCGCCCAGACTGTCATCATCAGGAGGTAGCGTCTGCAACGTAAAGACCTTCCTACCCTGCTGCGGGCCGACAGCAATTTGATAGGTAATCGAATGACCTTGCAACTGCATCATACCGTCGTCGTCATCACCCGCTTCGAGCGCCAGGTAACTGTTCTCCGCATCGCGTTCCAGCAACCCCGCCGTTCCAGCAACCCCACAACCCGATGACTTATGGCATGCACGAGTGCCTTAAGTTCATCGACGTTTGGCGCCTTTACCCGGTGAAAACGCAGTTTTACTTGCACGTCCTCAACATAGACACCGTCGAGAAAGAGCATGTGGAAGTGTCGATTGAGAGGCCAGGTCGCCGCGGGCAGTTGACCACCCGAGGCTCCTACAGATCCGGACGTGCCCAATTCGGGCTTCCGGCTCCTCGGACTATGGAATCGCTGCACGATGGAAAACACTGTTGATGACACGCGGTGTTGGGAGCGGGTAGCGCTCAGACAGCCGGGACAATTTAACCCACGACGCCCGGGTGTGCCACGAGCGGCGATCAAGCCACTTGCGCCACTGTCGCCAGACCTCGTAGTAGAACCGGGCGAGCGCCGTCATATTGCCGGTGATGCCATTATAGGCGCAGTGACCCTGCAGCTTGCGGCTCAACGCCGCTTGCTGGTCAGCCAACCGCCAATGGCGATGCGCTCGGCACCAGAGGCCGCTATCCCGCAAGCCGCGGTTGAAACGGTCCTTGGCCGTCTTGCGTTGCACAACCCAACGTCCCTTCCTGGAGCGTCCTCAGAAGTGAGTAAAACCCAGCAGAACGAAACTACGTTCGAGTTGCGAACTTCCCTGTCCCTCGCGCAGCGGACTGCGAAAGTCCACCAGGCGGGCCAGTATCGCAGCTAAAGCTGACCGGGCAGGAGACCCAACAAAGGCCGATACCAGCGAGTTCGGGACGGAATGCCCGCTTGCCGCCGTGTTCGAAGTATGCAGCCAAAGTGTCCAGAGCGCACCCCGCCGGTGCCGTCAGTGGCCCGCAAAAACAGTGCCCGCATTCGATTCACAACAGATGACAAAGCTCTGGGGTCGGGTTACACTCGCCGCTGTATAACAAGCCATGTGAAACGCCGGACACCAGTCCGAAAGGGCGCCGAGCATACAATAAAAACAGCAGTTGAAACGGATCGAAGGGCCGGGCAGCCCTGCCGTCTGCTTCGAAGATAATGTAACCCGGATCAGGGGTGGCTTCATCAAGCGGCACATCGTCGCCGTGAAGCGTCACCTCCATAATCACAATAATGGGGTGCTAATCGCATGGAACAGCAAGAACTTATCGGCTTTTTCACCAAGTTTGGACTGGCTGCCATCATCGGTATGCTGATAGGACTGGAACGGTCACAGGGTACCGGAGCTAACTTCAAGGGCCACGTTCGCGACTTTGTTATTTTTGCCCTGATAGGCGCCACCAGTGCCTACGCCGCTGTCGAATACGCCAATGCCTGGCTGATTGTTGCCGGCTTTGGCGGGGTGTTGCTCCTGCAGGTATCCGGCTACTGGGCCGAGCACCGGGGAGAAAACCCCGATTCCGGAATTACCACGGAAGCCGCCGCCCTTATCACCTTTTTTCTCGGCGTGTTGGTCATGCGGGGCGCCTCGGGACTGGCGATCGCCATTGCGATTGTTGTCATGCTGGTGCTGTCCGAGAAAAGCCTGATTGAAAAATTCAGCTCGCAAATCCAGCGTTTCGAGCTTCAGGCCGCCCTCAAGCTGCTGGTGATCAGTTTTATCATACTGCCGGTATTGCCCAACATCTCCCTGGACAATTACGCTACTACCCCGATCGGGGCGGTGACTGCCCTGGACCCTGCCACTGGCGAGGTTCGTTTTGACGCCGGTGAAGAAAGATATTACGAGCCAGGCTCAGAGCTCTATTTTTATACTGAAGGCAGCGGAGAAATCGGTCACTTCGAGATTCTCCCTTCGGATGAAAACACTACCACCGCAAGGTTACTCGAGGGCGAGGGTTCATTGCAGGCACTGAACCCCGGGACCGAGCTGCGGGCTCCCTATGTACCGCGCCTGTTTGCGATCATGCTGTCGGCGTTAACCCCGTTCCAGGTGTGGATGATCGTGGTACTGGTGTCGTTTATCGGTTTCATCGGCTATGTGTTGATCAAGGTTATCGGCGCCGGTGCGGGCATCGCCCTCACCGGTCTGATCGGCGGCCTGGCTTCCAGCACCGTGACGACCCTCAGCTTTTCCGCCCGCAGCAAGGAGTTACCCAGCCTCAACGCATCTTTCGCGGTCGCAGTAACCCTCGCCTCGGCCATAATGTTCCCAAGGGTGGTACTGCAAATCGGGGTTTTCAACCAGCCACTGATGGCCAGCATCGCACTCCCCATGATGGCCACTGGAGCAGCGGGGCTGCTGATGGCGGGATACTTTTACTGGCGCAGTCGAGGGGATACGGCGGAAAGCCAGGAGATCAAACTGGATAACCCGTTCTCGCTCAAATCGGCGGTTACCTTCGGCGCGGTTTTTGCAACCATCCTGGTCGCTACCCGGGTGGCGACCGCTTACCTGGGTAACGCCTGGCTGCCGGTGGTGGCGCTGGTCAGTGGTCTTACCGACGCCGATGCGATTGCGTTTTCGGTCAGCAACCTGCAAAAATCAGGCATCATCACCCTCGACTGGGCCAGCTTCAACCTGGTGCTGGGCGCACTGGCGAATACCATGATGAAGTTGTTCCTGGTGTTCTCGCTGGGCGATCGCGGCTTGTTCAAAAAATGCCTGCTGTCGTTCTCGGTGATGGCCGTCACCGGCATTGTCACCATGTTACTGTATTACGACCTCGGCTAAGCGGCGTATGCCCTGGCCCCGCCCGGGAGCTCCGTTATTGCCATTGCAAGCTGAGCGCCGAACGAAACCCGCCCCGGGGCGGGTTTGATGGCTTCATGGATTGATGGCTTAATGGCTTAATGGCTTAATGGCTTAATGGCTTAATGGCTTCAGAGTCCTGGCCCCATGAAAGCCACACTGCACTTCGGCCTGCCGCGTGTCTGCCTACCCGGGACCCGAAATAGAAAAAACCAGATAACCGCGGCAGCGGTTATCTGGTTTGCCTGGATACGCACTGCTTGTTGACAGTGCGTTGCCCGGATGAGAGCTACCTACCAGCCTTCCTGATCGCTTTGGCCAAAGCATCGCACACGGTCTTGAGCACATATATGCGGGCATAGTATTTATTGTTCGCCGGCACGATATGCCAGGGTGCGTTGGGGGTGTCGGTTTTTGCAATCAATTCATTCACCGCCACCATGTAGTCATCCCACTTGGCGCGATTGCGGTAGTCTTCCTCGGTGATCTTGTATTTTTTGTAGGAGGTTTTCTCCCTGGCCTGGAAACGCGCCAGTTGCTCTTCCTGGGAAATGTGGAGCCAGAACTTCTGCACCACCATTCCGCTCTCCGCCAACTGTTCCTCGAAGTCGTTAATTTCATCATAGGCGCGCTGCCACTCATGCGGTTTGGCAAAGCCCTCGATGCGCTCCACAGTGACTCGCCCGTACCAGGTTCGATCAAAAATAACCAGGTTACCGGCCCGTGGCATATGGCGCCAGAACCGCCACAGGTAGTGGCGCACCCGCTCCTCCTCGGTCGGCGCGGCAATGGGCACCACCTTGTAAGTGCGGGCCGGCAAGGCACTGGTCAGTCGCCTGATGTTGCCGCCCTTGCCCCCGGCATCCCAGCCTTCGAAAGCCAGCACTGTGGATATGCCCTTGTCGTGTGCCTCACGCATCAGGGTGTGAAAACGCCGCTGGTACCTGGTCAGCTGCTTCTTGTAGTCGTCCTTTTCGTACGCCAGGCTCAAATCGACCTGCCCGATGTAGTCCTCGTACTCCTCCTCTACCCGTTCGCTGACATCCGGCTTGGGCGGGTTGGCAATCCGTTCCTGAATGCGGTCGCGAATGATCTTTGCCACGGTCAGGTCACGAAACCTGGCATTGGTGCCGTCGACCACAAACCAGGGTGCTTCCGGAGTATTGGTCTGCTCCAGCATTTGCTCTACGGCTTTGGGCTGCTTGCGAAACTTGTCAAATACTTCCCAATCCTGCTCCTCCCTCCACCATTTGCGATCAGGATGCTTTTTGCTTTTCTTGAGCTGCTTTTTCAGTTCTTCATCCGGCAGGTGGCACCAGAATTTGAGTATCAGGGTACCGTTGTCGGCCAGCTCCTTTTCAAAAGTATTGATCTGATCCAGACGATGCTGAAACTGCTTTTTATTAATTTTACCGGTAATGCTGTCTGACACCGCTTGCAGCGGCCAGGCGCCACCAAATACACCCATGCGACCATTGGCCGGCAACACCCGCCAATAGCGCCAGAAGCGCGGGCGCTCCTCTTCCTCCTGGGATCGCTTGACAAATACATTGGTATCAATGTACCGAGCATCCATCCACTCGTTGAAACGGTCACCGAGTTGATTGGCACCCAGGCGATCATCGCCGGCGATGATGATTACGACGGAAAAGTCCGCCTCGTTAAGATCGAACTGGGCATTGATGAGGTCTACCCTGAGCTGGGGTTCCTGCTCATCAAAATCTACTTTACTGACACTACCGGACAATACTTCTTGATTCTTGAACATGGCATCCACCCTTTTATTATAGAATTGCAGTGTACCGGAAAAAGTTTCATTACTGCAAAACAAAAACAAAAAAGCCCCGACGATGCGGGGCAGAGGGAGACCGGTATGTGGACAGTATAGGCATGAGTACGCTGACATTCAGCCAGCAGATCACTCCCTGCGAATCACTCATTGCACCACGAAGCTACAAGTGGTCGGTACGGTTGAGGAATTCAATGGCGCCCGCCGCCCGGTCCAGGGCGGTCACGGCGGTATTATTGAGACGATAATCAACCCAGCGGGCCGTGTCTCCATCCACCCAGTGCGCCAGGGCATAGGCAATGGCAACCCCGTGTGCCACTACCACAATATTCTTATCTGGCTGAATGCGCTGGAATTCCTCAACCGCGGCAACGAACCGCAGGGTGACCTGGTGACGCGATTCACCTCCCGGGGCGCGATGGTGCTCATCGCTCATCAAGCCTTTGAAAAAGCCCAGTTCATCGCGCAGCTCGCTGAAACTGCGACCCTCCCAGGCCCCCACTCCCTGCTCCACAAGGCGCGGGTCGAGCATCACGGGTATGCCGAACCCTGCTGCAATTTGCTCGGCGGTGATCCGCGCCCGCTGCAGGGGACTGGCATAAATGGCATCGACGGCGGGCAGGTAGTGATGGAAGTATCGCCCCAGGCGCTGTGCCTGCTGCCGGCCCAGCGCGGTCAAGGGGGTGTCGGTGTGACCGTGCCAGACCCTATCGATGTTGGCACGGGTCTGGCCATGGCGCACCAGCAACAATTTACCTCTACGGTTTTCCCGCGACATTCAGCTGGCCAGGCGGCGCCCGGCGCTCGCCGGGCGGGTGAATTGCAGCACGCCGTCTTCCAGCGCACCGTGGCGAAATACCTTTTTATCGACGGCGTAGTCCTGGGGGCTGGTCCAGGGCGCATGATCGCCCTGGCGGGGATAGAGCGGCAGCAGGCGCTTGATATAGCCGGAACTGAAGCCCTCGATGAATGGCCGCTGCCTCATACCCCGATCCTCGGGCCGCAACCGCGGAGTGCACTGGAGCGATCCGGTGTGATCCATATGCCGGAGCAGGCGACAGACGTATTCAGAAACCAGGTCGGCTCGCAGCGTCCAGGAGGCATTGATGTAGCCAAAGACCGATGTCAGGTTGGGCACATCCGAGAGCATCACTCCCCGGTAGCTGTAGCAGCTGGACACATCGACCTCCTCGCCGTCGACGCTGAGGGTGGCCCCGCCCATCACAGTCGGGGTGAGACCGGTGGCGGTCACGATAATGTCGGCCGTCACCTCGTCGCCGGATTGCAACAGTATGCCCCGCTCGGTAAAACTTTCGATCTCGTCCGTCACCATCGACACCCTGCCGCTCCTGATAGCCTTGAAAAGGTCGCCGTTGGTGACCAGGCAAAGCCGCTGGTCCCAGGGCTGGTAGTGCGGATTGAAATGCTTGTCGACATCGAAGCCCGGCCCGAGTTGGGCTCGCACCCGGTCGGTAAGAAATTTGCGAACCTGCTCGGGCCTGTGGCGGGCTCGCCTGAAAGTCAGCCGCTGAAAGTTGATATTCTTCCAGCGCGTGATGGCATAGGCGAGGCTTGAGGGCAGCAGCTTATGCAGCAGCCGGGCAATCTTGTCGATGTCCGGCGCTGCGAACATATAGCTTGGTGAGCGCTGCAACATGACCACGTGAGCGGCATCTCGGGCGAGCACCGGTACCAGGGTCACCGCCGTGGCGCCAGAGCCAATTACCACCACTCTCCTGCCACGGTAATCCAGATCCCCAGGCCACTGCTGGGGGTGGACTATCTGGCCGCGAAAGCGATCACGACCCTTGAACTCCGGGCTGTTCCCCCGGGTGTAATCGTAATAGCCGGCGCAGAGCAGCAGGAAATTGCAGCGCAACTGGCTGCTGGAACCGTCCGCGTGCCGTATATCCAGGGTCCAGTTGGCGTCTGCACTCGACCAACTCGCCTGCTCAAGGCGATGGTCGCAACGAATATGCCGATCGACACCGTAGTCGGAGGCCGTTTCCCGCAGGTAATTGAGAATGGTCGAACCCTCGGCAATCGATTTTGCCTCGGGCCAGGGTTTAAATTTGTAACCAAGGGTATACATATCGCTGTCGGAGCGCAGGCCGGGGTAGCGAAACAAATCCCAGGTGCCGCCCATCTCCCTGCGGCTTTCCAATACGATAAAGGACTTCCCTGGACAATTCCTCAGCAAGTGGCAGGCCGCGCCAATACCGGACAGCCCAGCACCGACAATAATCACGTCGGCAATCACGTCGGCTTCATCCACACTCCGCCTGAAAGCCGCGTCTTTTAACCCTTGAACCATGCGATGCGCCTCCATCCAGAGCACCACGATAGCGGCAGCGAACGCCAAAGTCATGCTCGGGCGAGGCACCCGGCTTACCCGGGGCAAGCTCGCCACGCCAACCATGATTGCGGCTTCGCAGCTCGATTCGGCTACCGCCTCACCGTAGAGCCCAACAGAATCTCGAGGCGGCCGTCGGCCAACAATACAGCGCGCTGCACCGCCAGGCCATGGAGCGACCGCCCGAACTCGGCTTGCGGGTGGGCGTACCAACTCCCCTGCACGCCGCTGCGGGGAAGGAAACTGAATTGGTCGCTGCGCATGATCGCGTATTCGCGGTAAGGGGGCGGGGTCTGGGCGTTTAGCAGGCCCAGAACATGGGCCCGGGTACCGGCATGCAGGTAGGGTTTCAAGGCCGCGGTGAAGGCCCGCAGTGAGCGCCGGTCGAGGTAACTCGGAAAATCCCAAAGCAAACACACGTCAAGACGTGTGCCCGGGGGGAACCGCAGCAAGTCAGCGAATTGCTGCTGCAATTCACTGTCAGTGCAATCCTCGACAGCGGGTGGATTGCGCACCAGCGCCTCGTCAAATAGATTGAGGTAGTGCAGTCGACAGCGAAATGCGGAGAAAAAATCGAGGCTTTCAGGTAGCGCAAGCCCAACGTCGAACACAGTAAGGCGGTGCTCGGGGTCAAATCCGGCGAACACCGATGAAAACAATTGGCTCGACTGGGACGATGCCACCGCCGGAGATGCCGCCGTCATAACGCGCTAACCCTGAGGAGTGTGCCGATCACGCGCTTTTGAAGGATGAATCCACCTTGTCTTGCTGCGCCCTGACCGCACCGGGTAGCGACGTCAGCGAGGGCACCGGGGTTTCGCCTGGGCCCATATCGATGCTGCCCTTGAATCTGGCACCGTCCTCGAGGCAGACCCGGGGGGCATTGATGTTGCCGCGAACATTACCCGTGCGCGCAACGACCACCTTTTCGAGGCCCGTGATATCGCCTTTTATCTCGCCCTCGACCCTGACCAGTTTGGCGGTCACGTTGGCCGTAATGCGACCGGCAGGACCAATGCAGAGTTCGTAATTCTCGACTATCACACTGCCCTCCACGACGCCGTCGATGGTGAGGTTTTCCTCGCCCACGATATCGCCGCGGATGTGAATACCGGGACCGATCATGGCCCGTAGCCTTGGGTTCGCAGATTCTGATACGATAGGCGGCGGCATGTCCGGCAGCTCAAATGAATCGTCAGTCGACCGTGACACGTTTTTACTGTTTCTGTGCTTATCGAAGATAGCCATAAACTTTTACCCGTTCGAAGCTGTACCTGGTTTGCAGCTGCTTGCCCCGCCGGACGGATCTGGGGGGGGTAGCAACAACACCCGGATTGCGAGCAAGCTTTCCTACTTGCGGCGATCCACCCGGAAAACGATAACCATTGTCAATCATTAGCTCTGGAGAACGTCCCATGATAGCAAAGCCCAGGTACGATGTAATCGTCTTTGGAGCAACCAGCTTCGTCGGCAAGCTGATCACAGATTACCTGTGGCGCCAGTACGGGATCGACGGCGCGCTCAGCTGGGGGATTGCCGGACGCTCCGAGGAGCGTTTACAGGAGCTGCGCGATGGTCTGGGCGATAAGGCGGCGGCACTGCCAATCATCGTAGCCAGTGCGGATGATGAAGAAGACCTGCGAGCCATGTGTGAGCAGGCCAGGGTGATTCTCTCAACCGTAGGACCCTACGCTCTCTACGGCGAGCTGCTGGTTAAGGCCTGTGCCGAGACCGGCACGGACTACTGCGACCTGTGCGGTGAGCCCCAGTGGATTGCCAGGATGGCCGAGCGCTACCATACCATTGCCGGTGCCAGCGGGGCGCGAATCGTGCATAGCTGCGGCTTCGATTCCATACCCTCGGACATGGGAGTTTGGTACCTGCAGCAGGAAGCGCAGAAGGCCTGGGGCAAACCCTGCCAGCACATCCAAATGCGCGTGGTCGACAGCAAAGGGGGCGTATCAGGCGGCACCGTGGCCAGTATGCTCAACATGGCGAAAGAAGCCTCGAAAGATGCCACACTGCGCAAGAAACTCGCAGACCCCTACCTTCTTTGTCCACCGGACCATGGCTTTCGCGCTCGCCAGATGGAACAAAAAATAGCCCGTTACGACCGCGACTTCAAACAGTGGTCCGCGCCTTTCGTGATGGCTGCCATCAATACCCGGATAGTGCACCGCAGCAATGCGCTGTTGAACCACAGCTATGGGGAGGATTTTCGTTACGACGAGGCTATGCTGACCGGCACTGGCATCAAGGGTTCGGCGATGGCCGGTGCGATTGCATCAGCAACCGGGGCGATGCTGCTGGGCGCGGGGCTGGGCCCGCTGCGCTCGGCGCTGGAGCGCTACGTAGTGCCCAAGCCCGGCGAGGGGCCAAGCCCCAAACTACAGCGCGAGGGCTTTTTCGTGTTGCAGTTTCTCGGCCACGGCAGCGGTGGGGAAAAGCTTCGCCTGCGCGTGACCGGCGACGGCGATCCCGGCTATGCATCGACTGCAAAAATGATCAGCCAGGCGGCCGCCTGCCTGGCCCAGGACGTGAGTCACAAGGCTGTCACCGGTGGCATATTGACGCCGGCAGCGACTTTTGGCGACGATTTGATCCAGCGACTGCAACAGCATGCTGATGTGGAGTTCGAGCTACAATAGCGCTGACAGGATGGCAGTGGCGCCGGACAATGCGCATAGCGACAAAATCCCGGCGCGCAGGCTGGTTTCGAAACGCTGCAAGGGCATGAACCGGCAGAGATAGAAACCGGCGAGCGTCCAGGGCAGCAGGTAGAGGCAAACAATCACCTCCGCCCGGCCGAAGCGCCCCATAAGGGCCAACATCACTAGCGATACCACGCAGCCGTATATAAAAAATGCCGCCAGGTTGCCCCGCAGGTGCTGTGCTTGCTGGTGTTGCAGCAACAGCGCCATCGGCGGGCCACCGACCGAGGTCGATGTGCCGAATACCCCCGATAGTGCGCCAGCCCAGAACATGGAACGCACCGACGGCCGAATGCTGAACCGCATACTGCTTGCCAATACCGCCAGTAATACCGCGGCACCGACAAAAATCGATAGTCCCTCGGCGCTGAATACCGTCAATAACCAGGCCCCTATCAGGGACCCGGGAATTCGACCGACCATCGCGCTACCCAGAGGTGCCAGCTCGATATGCCGCCGATGTTGCAGGGCCATTAGCACGCACTGCACCAGCGCCATTGCCACCAGTGGCCCGGGCAGGGCTGCAGGGTAGATCATGACCAATAGCGGCGCTCCGACCACGGCTATGCCAAAACCAAAGGCCGTCTGCACCAGTGACCCCAGCATGACCACCATACCCGCCGCCAGCAAATCCCACATCAGCCCACGTATCCCGCCTCAGATTCATACTCCATCGCCCTACCGAGGTTAAAGCAAAATGCCGGCTCAAGCAGTCGTTCGGGGCCGACAGCTGCCCGGGGCAGGCAGGGATTTCACCCGGGTAACGGTATACCGACCCCTGAGGGGCTTTACGATCGAGCTCGCCCGCTGCGCTGATTTTCTCTAACGGGTTCGTTATTGCGCGCGAGGCGGTCGAAGCCCGCGCCCAGAATGCGCTTGGCCAGGGCTGCTACTTTTGCAATGCGGGTGATCCGGTAGCGCGCCCGGGTTTTGCGCCCCTGGAGAATATCCACCAGCACGTCGGCCACCGCCGCGGCCGGCATCGCCCCCGCCCCCGGTGTGGCTGCCTGCAAGCGCTGCACATGCCGCTGGTAGTCGAGGCGAGTTGCCTTCCCCTGCAGGCAGGCATCCATCGCGTCGAGGGCATTGGCGCGAAATTGGGCCTCGATCGGGCCGGGCTCAATGATGTGAACGGCAACTCCCCGGGTTTCCAGCTCCAGGCGATAGGCATCGCCGGCGGCCTCGAGCGCGTGTTTTGACATGCAATAGGGGCCGCGAAAGGGCACTACGATCAAGCCCAGAACCGAGCTGTTGAAAACCAGTTTCGATCCGCGGTGCAAACAATCGAGCAGCAAGTTGGTGAGGACCACCGGACCAATCACGTTAGTGTTCATCTGCCCGCTCAGGGCTTCCCAGCTGGCATCCTCCATGGCCACCTGTAAGCCGTAGCCGGCGTTATTGAACAGGCCAAAGATAGTACCACCCGATAACAGCCGGATACTTTCTGCAGCTTCCGTTACGCTGCGCTCCGAATCCAGCTCCAGTTGCACCGCCTCGACGCCCAGTGCCTGCAGCCGATCGAGATCCGCGTGCTGCCGGGCGGTAGCGATGACACGGTAACCGGCCTCGAGGCAGGCTTGCACGGCGGCGTAACCAATACCTGACGAGGCACCGGTGATGACGATAACGGGCTTGGATTGCATAGTCACTCTTCCAGTCGGACGGTTCGCTAACCAGTGCATGCCATCCATGTCGGGGGCTTGCAAGAATTTTTACGGGCATGGGGTGGCGCCACCCGGGCAGGCGCGCAATGGGATTCAAAACAGGAAAGGCCGCTGGGCCCGGTAGCGCAGACTACAGCGGCGGCAGGATTACTCTGCTACTCAGAGACTTTCTTTTTGGCGTCTTCGTACGCATCCTCGGTTGCATCGGCAGCGTCATCCATTGCCTCACCCGCATCATCGGCCATTGCCTTGGCACCCTCTACGGTTTTGTCGTAAGCCTCTTCAGTGGCATCGGCGGTTTTGTGGGCCAAATCCTTGGTGCCTTCGACAGTTTTATCGTAGGCCCCCTTGGTAGCATCCGCAGCATCATGGGCCATGTCTTTGGTGGCCTCAGCCACATCAGAGCCGGCCTGCTTGACGCTCTCAACCGCTTTCTCAGTGGATTTCTTGGTATCGTCGCTACCACAAGCGCCCAACGACAAAACCAGTACTGCGACGGATGCCGCACCCACCATAGCTTTAAAATTCATGTTTATCTCCAGTTTACCAGATTACAAATCAAGCGCGATCATACACCGAACAGCTACCATTGCCCACTACCATTGCAGCTGTTCGAGCTGGCCACTAATCCCCGGTTCCACTCTGCAACTGCGCGTTTTCGACAATATGGCATCCCGGCTCAGCTTGCGCGGCAAAGTCCAGCATGCGGGATGCAAGTCGCGCAACCGACATCGGCTGCCAGCGGCTGGCCCAATCCATTGGGATTTTTTGCAGACCGGCCAGCAAATGAACCGAGGCTCTCTCACCGGCGCGAAATTCCCCCCGCTGCGGAGCATCCAGCAAGCCGGGGCGATACAGGTACAGGCTGCGCAATGGCAATTGACGCAGATCGCTCTCGGCTTCGCCCTTGGTGCGCAGGTAGTGGCTGAGCGAGCGAGGGTTGGCACCCATACTGCTGACCACATGCAGCGATGCAACGCCACGTTCTGCGGCCCACTTCCCGACTGCCAGCACCAAATCGTGATCGACCCGATAAAAAGCGGCTTTACTCCCAGCCTGTTTGCGTGTGGTACCCAGGGTGCAAAATACAGCATCGGGCCCGGAATCCAGCTGTAACGCAGCGGGCTCCAACGTGCTCTGCACATGCTCCCTGACCACCGGGTGATTACCATAACCCAGACTGCGACGCAGCAGCAGGTGCAGCGTCCGGTACGATTGATTTGCCAGCGCCTGACGCACCAGCTCTTTACCGACTGCCCCCGAGGCACCCACCAGCAAGGCGCTGGAGTCCATGCCAGCGGGTCCCGGTGCGCTCATGCCGACGACGGGATCCGCTTGCCCGCACGCAATGCTCGACCCAATGGTTTGCTGCCGAGCGCCGCTGTAGCCTGCTGTCCCTGCCAGACCGTCTCGCCATTGATCAACACCCGGCTCACCACCCCGTCTGAACGATTGACCATTTGCCGATGCTGAAAAATATCACGGTACTCCAGCCTGCGATTGGCATTGCTGTCAAAAGCCTGCAACGCCAGCGGGTCGATCAGGGTGATATCGGCCTGGCTGCCGGGTTCGATACGACCCACGTCGAGGCCGAAGAAAATCGCCGGGTCCCGGGTCAATCGCTTGACCAGTTTCGCAACCGCGTCGACGCCACGCTGCTGGGCCATTTTCAAGCCAACGAGATTGCCGTCGAAAAAAGCCAGGTTGGTGAGATGCGCCCCGCTGTCGTTGAAGCCCGGCAGGGTGTTTTCATCCATCAATAACTCAAAGGTCCTGGAAGGGTCCAGGTTGGCAGTATCGACCCACCAGCGGAAACCCCTGTCGTACTCGCGCAGCAAGTGCAGCATGAATTCGGCATCATCGAGAATGGGTGCCGGGAAGCGCACAAAGGCCGCGGTCTCGGCCTCGCTCCGGGCCTCGTGGCGATTGCCGCCCTGATAGCGCATTAGGCGCTGCATCACCGCCGCCATGGTCTCACCATCCCACTCGGGTACCGGCGCACCGTCGAAGGTCATCAGGTTTAGATCGCGGATCACGTTGATGTCGGGCACTCCCAGCCGTGCCTTGAGGTGTGCCAGGCTCATGCCTTCGCGCCCATGGAACCAATCACGACGGAATTCGGCAATAAATTCAGGATCGTTGAGCAGCGCCAGGCGCCCTTCCCGGTCTTCGTACTCTTTGGCGATCAGGCGACAGGTGGAGCCCATTTCCTCGAAAATGGGATTCACCACTCCGTCTCCCCACATCCTGAAGTTTGTGGCCAGCGCCTGAAAGTGGATTCGGCCCCGCATAAAATTGCTGTTCAGCAGGCGGGCAAACTTAAGCAGGCCATCGACCGCCCCGGGCATCGTCACAAACTGCACCGCGGCCAGGGCCGAGGTCTTCAGGGGCTTGCCGAACAAGCGTCCACTGGTGAACGCGAAGTTGAGGAGAGTCTCCAGCTTGCTGTCGAGAAAAGGCGTGGTCTGCCAAACCCGGTCGCGGTCCCGCAACACCTGTAACAGGCGCTTGAGTTCGGTGCGGGTGGCAAACTGGGTGGGAATCCGCCGATCGGTATTGGGCTCGTTGGCGAGGTAGTGAAACGGCAGGCCATCTGTTGAGAGCCCCATATAGCCCTGGTCGAGGGCGGCATCCAGAATCACCACCATCCTTGACAACTCCGCCTCGGTGGGGTCCCGGCTGATGGCATCTTGCAAACCCATCACTTCAATCCGCAGCATCGAGTGCGGCAGGAATGCAGCGATATTCGGACCCAGGTTCATTTGCCCGAAGTGATCCAGGTAATCGCCAGTGGTTTCCCAGGTGACGGCCTCAACACATTTATTCAGCACCGACTTGGGGATATTCTCGACCCGGGTGAAGCAATCGACTATCGGGTTCTGCTCGCCGTGTTGTTGCTTGCCAAAAGCCATTCCCAGGCTGCAATTGCCAACTAACACGGTAGTGGTGCCGTGGCGAACCACCTCTGCAAGGCCTGGGTCCAATTCCACTTCCAGATCCAGATGGGTGTGGATATCGAGGAGTCCGGGCATCAGCCATTGGCCGCTGGCGTCGATGGTCTCCGCAGCAGTACCACGCAGCACGGGCCTGCTGGCGACGATGCGGCCGTCACTTATGGCTATATCGCGTTGCTGTGGCGGCTGTCCAGTGCCATCGAACACCAGCGCATGCCTGATCAAGGTATCCCATTGCGTTGCAGATTCTGTCATGCTGTTCGACCCGACTGGTTGGCGCCTCAATTTCAGCACTGTGACCAATCAAATGCAACTTTACCAGAGCAATTCTCAATAAGCCGTCGACAAATTCGACCATGCTGGCACGAAACGGGTAAACTAGGGTTTTACAGCGACATTCCCTGCCATTATGAGCCTGCTTTCCTGTATTGAAATCGAGCCACGCAAGCCTGCAGACAGTGCAGTGATCTGGTTACACGGCCTCGGCGCCAGCGGTCATGATTTCGAACCGGTGGTACCGGAGCTGCGATTGCCGGTCGCTAGCGCCGTGCGCTTTATTTTTCCCCATGCCCCTGCCATCCCGGTGACCATCAACGGCGGCATGGTGATGCCCGCCTGGTACGACATTACCGATATCTCGCTGGACCGCAAAGTGGATGCCGGCCAGCTCCTCGAGTCGGCCGCTGCCCTGCAGCGCCTGATAGACCGTGAAATAGAGCGAGGCATCGACAGTACCCGCATTGTCATTGCCGGTTTCTCCCAGGGAGGTGCGGTGGCCTATGAGGGGGCCCTGAGCTACCCCCTGCCGCTGGCAGGCCTGATGACCCTGTCGACCTATTTCGCCACTGCCAGCAGCATCGAGCTACACGCCGCCAACCGAAATATCCCTATCCACGTTTACCACGGAAGCCAGGATCCGATGGTGCCTGAGCAATTGGGCCATGAGGCCTGCCGAATCCTGCAAGCCATGGGCTACTTCCCCGGCTACACCACTTACCCAATCGGACACAGCGTCTGCATGGAAGAGATCGAGGACATCGCGCGCTTCCTGCGCCATTGTCTGCAGCTGGACTGATGCGCTTTGGCGGGTAGAACACTTTACGGCTATGAGCTAGTGTTTGAGAAACGGGGATTGACACTACAACTCATGCGACGCCCTTTTCTACTTTTGCCATTCTTGCTACCGGCGGCGTCCTATCTCCACGCTACTGATAGTCCCTACAGCGTCTACCAGGGCCGCCCCATTGCGGAAATTCGCTTCGTCGGCAACGACGATGTCGAGGATGACCGGCTCTGCAACGAGCTGGCCTTCGGCGAGGGCAACCTGTTCAACCAGACCCAGCTTGAGCAAAGCGTTGCCTCACTGCTGGATATGGGCAAGTTCGCCAGCGTCGATGCAATTGTCAGCGAGAGTGCCGCCGGCCTGATCGTCACGTTCCAGTTCAAGGAAAAGTGGCACGTCATGGGAGTCTGGGGCATTAGCAAGGATCCCCGCAGCCCCTACGCCTGCCAGGCGCGGTTTGACGCCGAGATGCTGGCGGAGCTGGAAGGATTGCCCATCGAGAGGATTCGCTTCGAAGGCAACGACACCACCCGCGAGATCATCCTGCGCGAAGAACTGTTGTTTGAAGAAGGCGACTATTTTACCACCGAGAAAATGCTGCGATCGCGCCAGTCGATCAAGAACCTCGGCTTGTTCAAAATTGTCTGGGCCCGGGCGGAGCGATCCGATGAGGGAGTTATCGTTACCTTCACCATGACCGAGAAATGGTACATCCTCCCTATCCCCACTCTCAGCCGCAATACCGACGGCGATATCACCTATGGCATTGACGTAACCTGGGACAATATTTTCGGTCTCAACCAGACCGCCGAACTGGAAATCGAGCAGGAAGACCAGGCCGATGGTGAAACCCGGCAAAGCGGTTCGCTGGACTATTTCATACCGAAAATACCGGGCACCGTTTTTGGCCTCGCGGTGGGGCTCAAACGCGAGCGCACCCTGACCGTGAGCGAGGATGATGCCGGTAACACCCTCGGCGAGTACTATGACTACATCGACCGTTTCAACATCAGCACCTCGCGCTGGCTGAAGCGGATTGCACCCAGCCAGGGCTGGTTCGCAGGCCTGGGCATCACCTGGAGCCGCAATTACCAGATTGAGGCCAGCGGTGCGCCGCTGCTGGAGGATGAGGTTCGCGCGGTCGACTTGGGCACCAGCCTGGGCTTCACCGCGGTCAACGACTATGAATACTATCGCTCTGGACAGGAGTTTGGAGGCAGTTTCGGATTCGGCAGGGATGCCCTGGGGTCTACCGAAGACTACAGTAATATCACCGTTTACTGGCGCATTTACCAGCCCATCCACGTGCCAGTATGGAGCAATATCAATATTCAGCTGCGGGCCGGTTTGAACCATGGCCAGAGCGAGACGTTTGAGCTCGGCGGCGGCAGCACCATGCGCGGTATTCTTGACGACAATAAAGCCATCGGCGACGCCTATGCACTGGCCAATATCAACTGGCTGATACCTCTGCCACGCTACCCCGCCTTTCGCTGGAACGTTTTTACCGATATCGGTAACGCCTGGGAAAGGGACGATGTCGACCTGACCGCCTGGAAATACACCTTCGGAGTGGGTGCGCGCTGGAAAATCAGGGCGTTGGTTAACACCTCGCTACGGCTGGATATCGGTTACAGTCCTGAAACCCGGGAGTACAAGGCCTACGCCGGTACCGACTTTATGTTCTAGTTCAATCCCGCGCTCGCGCTGACGCCGGTTGTTCCAGCAGGCCCTGCAGCAACAGGGGTCGATCGGTCATCATCGGGTCAAGCCCCAGTGCACTCATTTCAAGCATCTGCTCACAGCTGTTGAAGGCCCATACCTGAAGCGCCAACCCGGCAGCATGGGCAGGGTTGAGCAAATCCTTCGTTACCAGCACGAAGCCATCGGCCACCTGCTGGACCTGGCTGGTATCGGGGGGCAGCTGGAACGCTACCTGCTCCGGCACCGGTGGCATGGCGAGCTTACCCAGGCTACCCAAAACCCCGTGTCCATCACGGTTCAGGTTTACCCCGCCCCCGCGTGCCGTAGGGAGCAGATTTTTGGCGCCGTTTTGCGGTATCATCGGCAACTCGCAACCGGCCGCTCCCGCAACTTTATGGATCCTCTCAGCCAGGGCGTTCTGGGCGCCTCACTGCCCCAGGCCACCAGCCAACGCAAAACCATTGCCAGCGCCAGCCTGTTCGGTTTTTTGGCTGGCATGGCCCCGGATCTCGACGTACTGATTCGCTCGCCAAACGATCCGCTGTTGTTTCTGGAGTATCATCGCCAGTTCACCCATGCGCTGGTCTTCATACCGATCGGCGGAATGATCTGTGGCTTGCTCCTGTACGCCCTGCTGGGCCGTCGTCGCGGTTTGAGCTGGCAGCAGAGCGGCTTATTCTGCACCCTCGGTTATGCCACCCACGCCCTGCTCGACGCCTGCACCACCTACGGCACCCAGTTACTGTGGCCCTTCAGCAACGCGCGCTTTGCCTGGAACAGTATTTCCATCATCGATCCGCTATTTACCCTGCCCCTGCTGGGGCTGGTGCTGCTGGGGGTGTATCGCAAGCAGCCCCGCTACGCGCGTATCGGCCTGGTGTGGGCACTGCTCTACCTGGGTTTTGGCGTGATTCAGCGCGAGCGCGCTGAAGCGGCCGGCTGGGAGCTCGCCGGGCAACGCCAGCACCAACCCCTGAGGCTCGAAGCCAAGCCGAGCTTTGCCAATCTGATACTGTGGAAAGTCGTCTACCAAACCGAGGATCGCTACTATATCGATGCCGTGCGGATGCTTGGCAGCAGCAAGGTGTACCCCGGCGAGAGCGTTGCCATCCTCGACATTGCCAGGGACTTACCCTGGCTGGACCTGGAATCGCAACAGGCCCGGGATATCGAGCGCTTTCGCTGGTTTTCGAACGGCTACGTAGCCCAGGACCCGGCCGATAAGCACCGCATCATCGACGTGCGCTATTCCATGATTCCCAACCAGGTGGACGCACTCTGGGGCATTGAACTGTCGCCACTGGCAGAACCGCAGCAGCATGTGCGGTATCAGAATACCCGGGATGCGGCCAGCGATCGCCTGACGCTGTTTCGCAGCATGTTATTTGATTGATAGCGGGTGCCCGGAATTCATGATTGTCGATACCAGCGCCGCCAACCGCCGCATGTGTCACTTCGACCAGCATGAGTCGGTTTGGCTGTTTGGCTATGGCTCGCTGATTTTCAAAGCCGATTTCCCCTGGTTGAAGCGCCGCCCCGCCAGCATCCTGCATTGGCAACGACGCTTCTGGCAGGGCTCCCACGACCATCGCGGCACCCCGGAGCAGCCCGGGCGGGTTGTCACCCTGGTGCCACAGCGGGGTGCTCGCTGTGATGGCCTGGCCTACCTGATCAGCCCCGCGGTTTTCGAGCAGCTCGACTTTCGCGAGAAAAACGGTTACCACCGCTTTGTCACGGAATTACAGTTTGCCGATAACAGTCGCGCCGAGGGCCTGGTATACATCGCGACAAAGGACAATCCGGCTTTTCTGGGGCCGGCCAGTGAGGCGGACATCGCGCTCCACATCAGTCGCGCGACCGGGCCCAGCGGTCACAATGTCGATTATTTGCTGGAACTTGCCACGGCCCTGAGGGAACTGGACGCACAGGACACGCACGTCTTCGGGATCGAAGCCGCGATCGAAAGCCTGCGGGCCGCGAACGGCGCTTAAAGCTGGCCCTCGATCGGCAATACTCCGTAAAAACCGGCTGTGAAACGACGCCACCAGCGGGTATCCGGCTCTTTTTCGAGCCGCTTCTCCCCGCCGCGATAATTCCAGACCAGCTTTTGCCTGTCATCCAGCTCCAGCGCGTACGTCAAATCGAACAGGTCCCGCATGACGGCCTCGGACAGTCGGTTGGCCGCCTCTGGAGAGGCGATAAAAACGCCCATCTCGGTGTTGATATCGATGGATCGCGGGTCGAAGTTGAGGGAACCGATAAACAGCATCCTGCGGTCAAAAACCACCGCCTTGGTGTGCAAGGTCCTGCTGTCTGCACTGTTGCCCTGTTCATCCTCGGTCAACACCGCGTCCGACTTGACCTCGAACAGTTCCGCCCCCGCCTGCAGCAGCTGCTTGCGATAGCGGGCATAACCCGAGTGCACTGGAACATGGTTGGTCGACGCCAGGGAGTTGGTAATGATCACCACCCTGACGCCGCGCTGCAACCATTCGGCGATAGTCTCTACACCCTCTTTTCCGGGTACAAAATAGGGGCTGATAATGATGACCTCACGCTGGGCCCGGTCAAACTGCCGCCTCAATTCACGGGCCAGGGACTGGTGCTCCCTGGCCCCCACCTTTTGCAATAACTTTTCCGGATCATCAGTTACCACATAGGCCGGCGCGACAATGGGTTCAACCCGACCCTCGGAAATGTCCCGCAACAAGGGGGAGTCGATGGCTCGAGCGTATGCCGACGTCCTGGCGCCGGCAACTACGGCATCCATTCTGCTGCGCCATTGCTTCAGCTCTGCCGGATCGAAGTGAGCCTCAAACGCCTCCATTGGCACCGCCAACTCGCTGTTCCAGAACAGGTCGAATACCGCGCCAATCTCTGCCACCACCGGGCCAAAGCTCAGCAGCTCAAAGTCGTCGAACTCGACTTCCTGCTTGATCTCGAAATACTCGTCGGCAATATTGCGGCCACCAATAATGCTGACGCTGCCATCCACGGTAAACGATTTATTGTGCATGCGGCGATTGGCGCGCTTGAAATCCCAGAGCATGTTGACAAACTTAAGGCCCTGGCGCGCAAGGGGATTGAATATGCGCACCTCGATGTTGGGATGGTGATTGAATAACGCCAGGGCGCTGTCCTTGACCGGGGTAAATATATCGTCGATCAGCAACCTTACCCGGACCCCCCTGTCTGCTGCCCTGAGCAGCTTGCCGACAAACAGGCCACCGGCCTGGTCGGGCTTGAGCAGGAAATACTGTGCGTCGATGGTTTCCTCTGCGGCCTCGATGAGGCGCAGTCGCGCACCGAGGGCATCATTGCCACTAGCCAGACCGACGAATCCCGAGTCCTCCTGGTGTTGCTGCAGCCATCGCGCGGAAAACTCGCCCATGGGCGTGGCATTCGAGGCGGGCACCACCTGACTGGGAGATTTGGGATACTCCAGCGGAACACCGGCACAGCCCGCCAGCAGCAAGATTATCAACCAGGTTTTAGACCTGAACATGATTTCCTGTATACTATTGAGAATAGTTATCATTCGCTTTTTAAGCCGGATTCGTCATGACCATCAGCTTTGCCACCCTGATAGCCGGAGACCGGGCCCGCGTCAGCGGATTCCAGGGCTTGCACAACGCCTATCGCAACCGACTGTTGAGCCTGGGTCTCACACCTGGCACGGAGTTTACCGTGAAACGGGTCGCTCCGCTCGGCGATCCCATAGAAATCGTATTGCGCGGGTTTCGGTTGAGCCTGCGCCGGGACGAGGCCGCCGGACTGATGGTTGAGAAATTGTAATGGAACAGTACCGCATAGCCCTGGTGGGCAATCCCAATAGCGGCAAGACGACGCTGTTTAATCGGCTCACCGGCTCACACCAGAAAGTCGGCAACTGGCCAGGCGTGACCGTGGAGCGCAAGAGCGGCTTTTTCAAGCATGCCGAGCAGCGCTTTGAGGTCATTGACCTGCCCGGCACCTACTCGCTGCACGTATCCCACGAGGAAGAATCGATCGACCAGCAAATTGCCCAGCGCTTTGTGCTCGAGGGCACGGCCCAATTGCTGGTCAACATCATCGATGCATCGAGCCTCGAACGCGGCCTGTACCTCACCACCCAGTTACTCGAGGCCGGTCGCCCCCTGGTGGTGGTCTTGAACATGATGGACGTGGCTGACAAGGAGGGCCTGCATGTCGACCCCTACGCCCTGTCTGCCGCCCTGGGTTGCCCGGTGGTACCGCTGGTGGCGAGCCGTGGCGAGGGCCTCGGCACCCTGGTCGATGTCATCTCCACCCATGTCAGCAACAATATCGCCGCCCCCAAGTGCGCCGACCTGGGCATTCCCATCAACCGTGCCCTGCAGAGCATCCGGGGTTTGCTGGCCCAGCACCGGGTCGAAGCCAGCCCGCTGCACGGCACCGCAATCCTCGAAGGTGACGACGCGGTTCTGCAATACTACGACGCTGAATTGCGCAGCCAACTCAAGCTTATTGTGGCCGACACGGCGCAGGCACTGGAAGCACCGATTGTCGACGAGTTGACCAACGCCCGCTTCAATTGGATCGCGCGTATCACCAGGCAGGCGGTGCGGCGCGATCAGCACGAGCACCGCAGCCTTACCGACCTGCTCGACAGTATCCTGTTGAATCGCTTCCTTGCACTGCCGATATTCCTTGGGGTTATGTACCTCATGTTCATGCTGACCATCAACCTCGGCGGCGCATTCATCGATTTTTTTGACCAGACCGCAGGCGCCCTGCTGGTTGAGATGCCACGCCAATGGCTAACCGGCGTCGGCCTGCCCGGCTGGCTGGTCGCACTTCTGGCGGATGGCCTCGGGGGCGGCCTGCAGCTGGTCGCCAGCTTTATCCCGGTAATCGGTACCCTGTTCCTTTTCCAGTCGTTTCTCGAAGACTCCGGTTATATGGCGCGAGTGGCGTTTATCCTCGACCGGGTCATGCGCAGCATCGGCCTGCCCGGCAAGTCTTTCGTACCGCTGATCGTTGGTTTTGGCTGCAACGTGCCCGCCATTATGGCTACGCGCACCCTGGAAAGCCCCCAGGATCGGCTGATGACATCAATTATGGCGCCGTTCATGTCCTGCGGCGCCCGGCTGACCGTCTACACCCTGTTTGCTGCCGCTTTCTTTCCTGCCAACGGCCAGAATGTCGTGTTCGGGCTTTATATCATTGGCATTGTGCTGGCGATTCTGTCGGGCCTGCTGGTGCGTCGTCGACTGCTGGCCAGCACCGTTACCCCCTTCCTGATGGAACTGCCCAACTATCACATTCCCACACTGCGTGGATTGTTGATCCACACCTGGCACCGCCTTAAAGGTTTTATCCTGCGGGCGGGCAAGGCGATCGTGCTGGTGGTTGTGGTGCTCAATTTTGTCAACTCCCTCGGTACCGACGGCAGCTTCGGTAACAACGATACCGAAAAATCAGTGTTGTCGGTGATCGGGAAAACCATAACCCCGATATTTACCCCGATGGGCGTCGAGGAGGAAAACTGGCCGGCGACCGTCGGCATCTTCAGCGGCATTTTCGCCAAGGAAGTGGTGGTGGGAACCCTGGATGCACTCTACAGTGCCATGGCCCGCGATGCCAACGACGCAATCGATACCGGCCCACCAGCGTCATTGTTAGACCAGCTGCAGGCCGCCGCCGCGACCATTCCGGAGAATCTGGCCGGGCTGAGCGACCTTTTCACGGACCCGCTGGGCATCAATATCGGCGACCTCAGTGAGTCGGCCAGTGCCGCTGAAGCGCAGCAGGTTGAGGTGACAACCCTGGACATGATGGCCTCCCTGTTCGATGGCCAGCTCGGGGCTTTTGCCTATCTTCTGTTTGTGCTGCTCTATGTGCCCTGCGTCGCAACGCTAGGTGTACTGTACAAGGAGGCCGGACCTTTCTGGGCGTTTTTCTCGGCCAGTTGGAACACGCTGATCGCCTACACCGTCGCGGTCATTGTCTACCAGATTGGTCGTTTTGACGTCCATCCTGCCAGCAGCATTGCCTGGGTGGCGGGTATGGGCGGGTTGCTGGTAATCGGCTGCACGACTCTCATTTACCTGGGCCGCCGGGAAGTGCGCGATCCGCAACTGATACCCGCGATCAATATCGATTGAAGACCTGACGGTTGCGCTGAGGACCGGTGACAGACTGAGGTAGGTGCGTGCGGGCCCCAAAATGGTGTATCGTTAGGTAGCAAGCCGTTGAATCACTGTTAGTCAGGGCATGACGGCGCCTTGCATTATCCTATAACTCGCACACTATAGAAGGCCCCTGAGATGGTAATGTCGATCAAGAAAGTTAAGGGAATTGGACCAGCCGCCGCCGAAGCGCTCGCGCAGCATGGCATCGTCAGCCCCGAACAGCTGGCAGTAAGCTCTGTCGAGGCGATCAGCAAGGTGCCGGGCTTCAGCGCAGCTCGGGCGCAACGTGTCATCAGCGACGCGCAAACGCTGGCGACAGTTGCGACTGAACCAGCTGTTGCGACTGAACCAGCTGTTGCGCCTCAAGCTGCTGCTGTAGCCGGCGCTGAGGCAGATAGAGATTTGACCGATGACGCCGCCGCTGCAACCATCGCTCCGGAGGAGGAGGGCTCCGCGCAGGAAGAGAGTGGCGATCAGGACGAAGTAGTAGACCAGAAAAGGAAAGGTAAGAAAAAAGACAAGAAGAACAAGAAGAACAAGAAGAACAAGAAGAACAAGAAGAACAAGAAAGATAAAAAAAAGAGCAAGAACAGGAAAAAAGATAAGAGAAAGAAAAAAAAGAAGAAGTGAGCCAGGCCGCTCCGCAGCTCCCTAGCTGTTGGCCTGGCGTCGTGTAGAGACAATAAACCCTAGACGGAAGCTGACCATGCTGTCTTTCCTGCCTCCGCCGCTGCGCGGCGTTATTGCCATGTCAATACTGGTTATCAATACCCTGCTGCTGGCACCTCTACTGATTGCGGTCACGCTGTTGCGGCTTTTGATTCCCCTGGATGCCTGGCGTAAATGGTGCACCGCCGCTGCCATTTGGATTGCCGAACTCTGGATAAGCATCAATTCTTTCTGGATGCGACTCACCCAGAATACCGACTGGGATGTGGAGGGCGTGGAGCACCTGGACAAGCAACACTGGTACCTGGTGACCTGTAATCATCAGTCATGGGCCGATATTTTCATCCTCCAGCATCTGTTCAACCGCAAAATACCAATGCTCAAGTTTTTCCTCAAGCAGCAGCTTATCTGGGTACCGGTCATCGGTCTTTGCTGGTGGGCACTCGATTTCCCCTTTATGAAACGCTATAGCAAGGAGTACCTCGAAAAACATCCCGAGAAGCGCGGCCAGGACTTTGAAAGCACCCGCCGCGCCTGTGAAAAATTTCAGTATACCCCGGTGACAATATTCAATTTTCTCGAGGGCACCCGTTTCACCGAGGAAAAATACCAGCGACAGCAGTCTCCCTACCGCCACCTGCTTAAACCCAAGGCAGGCGGTATTGGCTTTGTGGTGGGGGCGATGGGCAACAGCATCAACGCCCTGGTCGACGTTACCCTCGCCTATCCCGGTAATCCGCAACCTTCGCTCTGGTATTTTATGTGCGGCCAGCTGGAACCGGTACGGGTGCGGGTGCAACAACGCTCGATCCCGGCCGAATTCCTGGGCAAGAACTACTCGGAGGACGAGGCTTTTCGCTACGAATTCCAGCAGTGGGTAACACAACTATGGCAGGAAAAAGATGCACTGCTGGATCAACTCAACCTGGTGAGCAATGTCGACCCTGATATTCCGGCTTAATGGCGCCGACCTGGAAGAAGCCGAGGAAGTCCGCCTGCTGCTGGAGCAACACCAGCTGGATTTTTATGAAACCTCGGCCGGCCGCTGGGGCATTTCGGTAGCCGGTCTCTGGCTTCGGGATGAATCCCGGGTTGAAGAGGCCAGGGCGTTGCTCGACCACTACGCGCAACAGCGCCAGCTAAGAGTTCGCCAGCAATACCACCTTGCGAGGGAACGCGGCGAGCGCCACACCCTGTGGCAGAGGGCGATCGATGCGCCGCTGCGAACCATAGCCATCCTGTTACTGGTGGGCACCGTTGCTTACCTGTCGATATGGCCGTTCATCGATATGATCGACTGAGCTCCCGGAGTTGGGCTGGCGCCCTGGCAGCTTGATGAAAATAGCATCCTGCCTTTTTCAAAACACAAAAAGCAAACAACGTGGTTTTTGCCTTTCTCACAAAATCAAAGGCTTAAAAGCCTACTATTTTGCCGAAACGTCCCTGTTTCGGTGCAGGCGGTC